>CBFCWS010000012.1:0-21217 GCA_965601765.1 uncultured Ilumatobacter sp.
TGTACCCGCCGATGGAGATGGACAACGGCACGTACTACATGAAGCCGATGAACTGTCCGATCCACTGCCTGGTCTACCGGAGTCGCCAGCGCAGCTACCGCGAGCTGCCGCTGCGGCTGTTCGAGCTCGGCAACGTCTACCGGTACGAGCGCGCGGGGACCCTCCACGGGCTGATGCGCATCCGCGGCTTCACCCAGGACGACAGCCACATCTACTGCACCAGGGAGCAGCTCGCCGACGAGATCGCGAGCCTCCTCGACTTCGTCCTGTCCGTGCTGCGGGCGTTCGGGTTCGACGAGTTCGAGTTCAACCTGTCGACCAAGAACCCCGACAAGTACGTCGGTGCGGACGACATCTGGGTGGAGGCGACCGAGGCGCTCGCCCAGGCCCTTCAGCATCACGGTCTCGAGTACGGGATGAAGCACGGCGACGCCGCCTTCTACGGCCCGAAGATCGACATCGACGTGCGCGACGCCATCGGCCGGTCGTGGCAGCTCTCGACGATCCAGCTCGACTTCAACCTGCCCGAGCGGTTCGACCTCGAGTACGTGGGCGCCGACAACGAACGCCACCGGCCGATCATGTTGCACCGTGCCCTGTTCGGGTCGGTCGAACGCTTCTTCGGGGTGCTGATCGAGCACTACGCCGGCAACTTCCCGACGTGGCTCGCGCCCGTGCAGGTGCGCGTGCTGCCGGTGTCGAGCGACCACGACGACTACGCCCGCGAGGTCGTCGCACAGCTCGAGGCCGCGGGCGCCCGAGTCGACCTCGTCGTCGCCAACGACGCGCTCGGCAAGCGCATCCGCGCGTCGAAGATGGAGAAGCTGCCCTACATCCTCGTCGTCGGCGACGACGACGTCGCCGCCGGGACGGTCGGCGTCAACCCGCGCGGTGGCGAGGTCGAGCGGGGCGTGTCGGTCGACGAGTTCATCGCCCGGCTCACCGGCGAGATCGAGCAGGCGACCGAGTCGGCGCTGCGCGCGTGATCGGATGACCGGCGTCGATCGGCTCTGGAACGGGTGGCGGTCGAGCTACGTCTCCTCGCTCGGCGCCGATCGGTCACCGGGCGGCGGGAGCGTGTTCACCCGGATCATCGAGTCGGGAGCCTCGGACGAGGAGGCCTTCGTCATCCACCGCGCCGACACGGTGTTCGTCCTCCTCAACGCGTTCCCGTACGGGACCGGTCACAGCCTCGTCGTGCCGTACCGCGAGGTCGCCGATCTCGAGCTGCTCGAGCCGCACGAGGCGCACGAGCTGTGGGCGACGGTCACGTCGACCGTCCGGGCGGTCAAGACCGCGTACCGGCCCGACGGCGTCAACGTCGGCGTGAACCTGGGGCGGGCCGCCGGCGGGTCGATCGCCGAGCACCTCCACGTGCACGTCGTGCCGCGATGGGTCGGCGACGGCAACTTCATGACGGCCGTCGCGAACACCAGGACCCTCCCCGAGCCCCTCGCGGAGACGGCTGCCAAGCTGCGCGTTGCCTGGCCGGCCTCCCCGCCAGCATCCCCGAGCAGCGGTCCGGCGGCGCAGTAGGCTGGGCTGATCATGACAGAGCCCGATCCGGTGCGTGATCGCGCGCCCGATGACGTCCGCGACGAGTTGCCCGACGACCTCGACCCGAGTGGGTTCGTCGGTGCGTACCAGTTCCCCGACAATTCGCGTCGGCGGATCCCCGGTGTCATCTACCTGGTGCTCGCTGCGCTGTGCGCGTTCCTCTTCGTCACCCAGCGGAGCGAGTCGGCTCTCGTCAACGCCGGGTTCGGATGGGCTGCCGTCGCGCTCGCGATCGCCGGCGTCGTGTGCATCACGTCGGGCTGGAAGATGACGGTCGACGAGCAGGAGGCGCTCGCGGCCGCCCAGCAGGCGGTCGGGTTCGCCGTCGGTCACGCGTCGGCGCAACAGGTGTGGCACGGGGTGAGGAGTCGGCCGACGTGGCGGGTCCTGTGTTACTCGACCGAGGATCCCCCGATCCGGCGCGGCCTCGCATTGGTCGACGCGGTCGACGGGACCGTGATCGAGCACCTGTCGGAAGACAACCCGGAGCGCCTCGCCACGGAAACCGGAGCCGGCTGACGTGTTCGACGGCAAGTTCAGGGCACCGGTCGACGCGGCAGTGCGGCCGCTCGGGCGCGCCCTGCGAGCGACCAAGGTGACACCCGATGTCCTCACCGTCGTCGGACTCGTCGTCGGTGCCGCGGCCGCCGTCGCGGTCGGCGCCGGTCGAACCCACCTCGGTCTGATCCTGGTCATCTTCGCAGCCCTCCCGGACCTGCTCGACGGTGCGCTCGCCAAGGCGTCCGGGCTCGCCAGCCAGCGCGGCGCGTTCTTCGATTCGACGGTCGACCGGATCACCGACTCGCTCCTTTTCGGCGGGATCGCGTACTACTTCGCCGTCACGGAAGACCCGCGCCTCGCCGTGCTGCCGTTCGCGGTGTCGTCGCTGTCGATGATCATCTCCTACCAGCGCGCCAAGGCCGAATCGCTCGGACTCGACGCCAAGGGCGGGCTGATGGAGCGGGCGGAGCGGATCGTCGTGATCTGCATCGGACTCCTCATCGAACCGTGGGTCGACGGCGCACTCGTGTGGATCATGTGGGGCATGCTCGCGCTGATCACGATCACCGCCGTCCAGCGCTTCGTCAAGGTCTGGAAGCAGGCGGAGGTCGCACCGGTGACCCAGGCCAGGATCGACCTGCGCCGTGAGCGGCGCGAGCTGCGTCGCGAGGCGCGCACGGCGCGCCGGCGAACCAGGGTCCCCCTGCGCGAACGGGTGCCACGACGGGGCGAGTGAGCCGGCGTCGATGCCGACCGACCGCCCAGCTCGCACCTCGCCGTTCGACGTCCCTTCCCACGCGACGGTCAGCGGGTACCGTCTCGCCGCACTCGCCGCGAGAGCGCTGCCCGCTCCGGTGGCGCAGGGCGTGTCGCCGGCGCTCGGGTTGGGGGCGTCGCTGGCGAGCCCGGCCCGTCGGGCGCAGATCGAGCGCCACCTCCGCCGGGCCGACCCGACGCTGCGCGGCCTCCGGTTGCGCCGAGCCGTGAACGAGGCCTTCGAGTCGTACGCCCGGTACTGGCTGGAGAGCTTCCGGCTGCCGTACCTGACGCCGCGCGAGGTGGCGCGGGGGATGCGCGCCGACGGATACCACCACATCGAGGACGCGCTCGGGGCCGGTCTCGGGGTGATCCTCGCGCTCCCGCACCTCGGCGGTTGGGAGTGGGCCGGGCGGTGGCTGGTCGACAAGGGGCTGCGCGTGACGGTCGTCGTCGAGGCGGTCGAGCCCCCCGAGCTGTTCGAGTGGTTCGTCGATCTCCGGTCGAGGCTCGGGATGACGGTCGTGCCACTCGGGGACGGCGCCGGTCGCGCCGTGCTCGGCGCGTTGTCCCGCAACGAGGTCGTGTGCCTGCTCAGCGATCGCGACCTGCAGGGCACCGGCGTCGCGGTCGAGTTCTTCGGGGAGACCACGACCGTGCCGGCGGGGCCCGCGGTGCTGTCGATCCGCACCGGTGCCCCGTTGCTGCCGACCGCGGTCTACTTCACGGAGCGAACCGACGGTCACCTCGGCGTCGTCCGGCCGCCGGTGCCGGCCGAGCGGGAGGGGCGACTCCGCGACGACGTCGACCGCGTCACCCAGGCACTGGTCATCGAGCTCGAGGGCCTGATCCGACGCGCCCCCCAGCAGTGGCATCTCTTCCAGCCCAACTGGCCGAGCGACCTGCCGCCGGCCGGTCGTGCTGGATGACGCTTCGATGACGACCGCTCAACTCGTCGCACCGGGCTGCCGATACCACCCTGATGGCGGACCCGGACGAGCACCTGCCCGCGAGCGTCGCGCTCGGGCGCGTCGTCGGCGCGCTCGCGCTGACGGCGACGTGGCTGCTCGCCGTCGCCGGGCGCACGCGCTGGTCGATCGCCCTGGCCGCGACCGTGGCGGCGATGGGCCTCGGTGCAGCCGCTGTCGTGGCGCGTCGGCGGACCGGGCGATCCGGGCGCACCTCGGGCGACGTCGCGGTGAGCGGGCACGACCGGCCTGCGAGCCCCGTCGACCACATGTCGGACGTCCTCGTGCGGATCGGGGACGACCGGCGCATCACGGTCGTCGGCGCCGGACCGAGGTCGGTGCTCGGCGGCGATCCCGCTGCGTGGGTGGGGCGTCCGGCCGCTGAGCTGGTGGCCGTCGACGACCGCCCGCTGCTCGACGACGCGCTCGACGAGATCGAACGCGCCGGCGGTGCGGTCGAGCTCGAGATCGGCGTGCTCGACGAGTCGGGCGATCAGCGCCGGGCGACGATGATCGTGTCGCGACCGGGAGCGGACGACGCAGGCGGCTTCGTGGCGACCGTACGAGACGTCACCGAGCAGCGGCGACTGGAGCGGCGTCTCGGCCACCGGGCCTTCCACGACGACCTGACCGGGCTCGCGGGCCGGGCCCTCTTCCTCGATCGCGTCGAACACGTGCTGCGCGCCGACAGCGACGTGGCCGGTGCCGCCCTGCTGTTCGTCGACCTCGACGACTTCAAGAGGGTGAACGACGAGCTCGGACACGCCGCGGGCGATGTCGTGCTGCGCACGGTGGCCGAGCGCATCGCCGCGTGGGTTCGCCCGACCGACAGCGTCGCGCGGCTCGGTGGCGACGAGTTCGCCGTGCTGCTGACCGACGTCGACCCGAGGAGCGCTCGGCACGTCGCCGAGCAGATCGCCGAGCAGATCGCAGCGCCGGTGGAGGTCGCCGGTCGGCCGGTGCGCCCCGGGGCGAGCGTCGGCGTGGCGCACGCCCAGCCCGGCACGGCGGCGGCGGTGGTGCTCGCCGACGCCGACGTCGCGATGTACCGGGCCAAGCGAGCCGGTGGAGGCCGCGTGCACCTGTTCGACCCGGCGGTCGGGTCGACGACGACGTCGGCGTGGTCGGCCGAGCTCAGCGGCGCACCCGAACGGGGTGAGCTGCGGTTGGTGTACCTCCCCGAGATCGACCTGCACTCGGGCCGGGTCGTCGGCGTCGAGGCGCTCGTGCGCTGGGACCACCCGCATCGCGGCGTCCTGCACGCGTCCGACTTCCTCGACGAGGCCGAGCGGTCCGGCGACATCGAGTTGATCGGGAACTGGGCGATCGAGCAGGCGCTCACCGATGCCGCTGGTTGGGGAGCGGACCCGCCGATCGCGATCAATGTCGCGTCGACCCAGCTCGATGCCCGCGACCTCGTCGCACGCGTGACCGGCCTGTTGCGGCGACGTGAGGTCGCGGCGTCGAGCGTCACCGTCGAGGTCCCCGAGACGGCGCTCACCGGATCCGCGGCGCGGGAGCGGACGATCCGAGGGCTTCGCGATCTCGGATGTCACATCGCCGTCGACGGGTTCGCAGCGGCCGCGTGTCCGCTGCAGCGGGTCATCGACGTCGACGCGACGAGGATCAAGCTCGCGCCGTCGCTGTCGGCCTCGATCGAGTCCGACGAGCGGGCCCGGGCGCTGGTGCACAGCATCGTGGCCTGGGGCGACACCGTCGGCGTCACCACGGTGGCCGTCGCGATCGAGCGCTCGACGCAGCTCGAGATCGTCCGCGAGTTGGGGTGCGACGTCGGGCAGGGTCACCTGCTCGCGCCCGTCGCCGACGCCGGCGAGATCGGCTCTCGCGGTCGCCGGTCGGCGTCCTGACCGACGCCACGACCGCTGCGGCGCATCCGGCGAGCCGAGGCCGTCGGCCCCCTGCGGCTACCGTGCCCCCGTGGGCCTTCGGATCGGCATGGTGTCGGCGTACAGCTTGTCGATTCCCGGCGGTGTGCAGGCGCAGGCGCTCGGGCTCGCTCGCGAGCTGCGTCGGCTCGGCCACGAGACGCGGGTGCTCGGCCCGTGCGACGGACCGCCACCTGAGGCATTCGTCACGCCGCTGGGCGACAGCCTCCCCACCGCGGCCAACGGATCGGTCGCGCCGCTCGCGCCCGACCCGTCGGCTGCGCTGCGCACCGTCCGCGTGCTGCGCGACGAGGCCTTCGACGTCGTCCACGTGCACGAGCCGCTCGCGCCGGGGCCGTCGCTCACGTCGGTGACCATGCGGACCGCGCCGCTCGTCGGCACGTTCCACGCCGCCGGGCGCTCGACCAGCTACCGCCTCCTCGCCCCTGCGCTCTCGCGCATCATGGCCCGGATCGATCGCAAGGTGGTCGTGTCGAAGGATGCGCTCGCCCTCGTCCAGGGATACCTCGGTGGCGAGTTCGACATCCTCTTCAACGGGGTCGAGACGACCGAGATCCGCTCGGTGCCGCCCCGCGAATCGTCGCGCCCGGCGATCTTCTTCCTCGGTCGCCACGAGGAGCGCAAGGGACTCGACGTGCTGCTGCGCGCCGTCGCCGGGCTCGACGTCGACGTCGTGGTCTGGATCGCCGGCGTCGGACCCGACACGGATCGTCTCCGGGACCTGTACCACGACGACGAGCGGCTGGAGTGGCTCGGTCGTCTCGCCGAGCCCGACAAGCTGGCCCGGCTCCGCGGCGCAGCGGTGTTCTGTGCGCCGTCCCTCCACGGTGAGTCGTTCGGGGTCGTCCTGGTCGAGGCGATGGCGGCCGGCACGCCGGTCGTGGCGTCGGCGCTCGACGGCTATCAGAACGTCGCCACCGACGGTCTCGACGCGGTGCTCGTGCCGCCGGACGACGCCGATCGCCTCCGCGGCGCACTGCGGCGCGTCCTGACCGACCGCGACCTCCGGGACGGTCTCGTCGCTGCCGGTCATCGCCGCGCCGACCACTTCGCGATGCGCCGCCTCGCGCTCGAGTACCTCGAGATCTACCGCGAGGTGATCGCCGCCGACGCGTCCGGCTGACCCTGCGCCGGTCACCCGGCGTGCGGGAGGTGAAGGACGAGGCAGCGCGGTGACGAGGCAGCGCGGTGACGACGGGGCCCGTCCGTAGACTGCACCGCCATGTGGATCTTCATCATCGTGCTGATCGTGGTCGTGGTGCTCGCCGCGTACCTGATCAGCGCATACAACGGGCTGATCCGTCGGCGCAACCAGATCGAGAACGCGTGGTCGCAGATCGACGTCCAGCTCAAGCGGCGTCACGACCTCATCCCCAACCTCGTCGAGACCGTGAAGGGGTACGCCTCCCACGAGAAGGAGACGCTCGACGCCGTCATCCAGGCGCGCAACGCGGCGACGTCACCGCACACGCCGGCCGAGCAGGCCAAGGCCGAGAACGCGCTCACCGGCACCCTCCGGCAGCTCTTCGCCCTGGGTGAGGCCTACCCCGATCTGAAGGCGAACCAGAACTTCCTGGCCCTCCAGGAAGAGCTGACCTCCACCGAGGGTCGCGTCGCCTACGCGCGGCAGTTCTACAACGACAGCGTGCTCGGCTACAACAACAAGCTGCAGCAGTTCCCCACGATGTACTTCGCCAAGATGCTCAAGTTCGAGCGGCGTGAGTACTTCGAGATCGACGAGGACGCTCGCTCGACGCCCGACGTCAGCTTCTGATGTACGAGCTGATCCGGTCGAACAAGCGGCGCAGCATCGGCCTCGTCGCCGGGTTCGTGATCGTCGTCGCGCTCGTCGGCGCGGCCTTCGGGTGGTACATCGGCAACGGGCCGGCCGCGACCGTGATCGCGCTCGTGGTCGGCGCCATGATCGCCTTCGGGAGCTACTGGAAGGCCGACAAGATCGCACTCGCGGTCAGCCGGGCCAAGCCCGCCGATCCACGCGAGTACGCCCGTCTCCACAACCTGGTCGAGGGGTTGTGCATTGCGTCGGGGCTGCCGAAGCCCGGTGTGTACGTGGTGGATGATCCGGCCCCGAACGCGTTCGCGACCGGCCGCAACCCCAAGCACGCCGCGATCGCCGTCACGACAGGACTCCTCGAGAAGATGAACCGGGTCGAGCTCGAAGGCGTCGTCGCGCACGAGCTCAGCCACATCCGCAACTACGACATCCTCGTGTCGACGCTCGCCGTCACGATGGTCGGCGCCGTCGCCCTCATGAGCGATCTCGCGATCCGCACGATGTGGTGGAACGGCGGCCGGGTCAACCGATCGGGTGATCGGGGCAACTCGCCGAACCCGATGGCGCTCATCGGGTTCGCGCTGCTGATCCTGGCGCCGCTCGTCGCCCGCGCGATGCAGGCGGCCATCTCACGCCAGCGCGAGACGCTCGCCGACGTCACCGCCTGTCAGATGACGCGCTACCCGCCGGGGTTGATCTCGGCGCTCGAGAAGCTGCAGGACGACACGACGGTCACCCACTCGGCCTCGACCGCGACGGCGCATCTCTGGATCGAGCAACCGATGAGCGGGGTGGGCGACTCGGGCAAGCTCGGCGGCCCGCACCACTGGTTCAACACCCATCCACCGCTCGAAGAGCGCATCGCCCTCCTGCGCGAGCTGTGAACGTCCGCCGGCCGGCGATCGTCGCGGCGACGCTGTTCGTCGCGGCCTGTTCGGGCGCGGCGGACCGGCCGGCGGCGACCGAGACGACGGCGGCGCCCACGACCACCGTCGGTGTGACGACGACGACCGGACGGACGAGCACCACGGCCGACGCGTCGGCCACGACGACGATCCCCGGCATCGCGCGCATGCCGTTGACGGGAGAGCCGGTCGACGATCTCGACGAGGTGCCCGATCGTCCGGCGCTGGTCGTGAAGATCTCCAACGCCGGCCCCGGCGTGCTCCCGCAGTCCGGGCTCAACGAGGCCGACGTGGTCATCGAGGAGATCATCAACGATCGTGCGACCCGGCTCGCTGCGGTGTTCCACACGACCGACGCCGATCCGGTGGGGCCGGTGCGTTCCGGGCGCGCCCAGGACATCAACCTGCTCCGGGCGCTCGACCGTCCGCTGTTCGCCTGGAGCGGCGGCAACGACTCGGTGACCGCGGCGATCGCCGGTTCCGACCTGATCGACCTCGACGAGCGCCGCACCCCTGGCTACTACCGGCGCAGCGGCAAGGTGGCGCCGAACGACCTCTACTCGAGCACCGACGCGCTGTGGGCGCAGGCGCCCGCCGATGCCGGCCGACCCTCGCCGCTGTTCCCGTACATCGAGCCCGGCGACGTGCTCGTCGCCGATGCCGCGGCCGAGGTGGAGATCACGCTCGACGACGTGGTCGCACGATGGGTCTACGACCCCGAGACCGAGCGCTACCTCCGGTTCCAGGACGGCCGCACGCACGACACCGAGTCGGGGAGCGTTGTCGAGCAGGTGTGGGCCGACAACGTCGTGGTCGCCAAGGCGGACTACGGCATCAACACCCTCGACGGGAACCCCGACGCCCAGATCCTGGGTTCGAACGAGGTCTTCGTGTTCACACGCGGCACGGTGCGGTCCGGCATCTGGATGCGATTCGACGCGCTCGACCCGTTCGGCTTCTTCGACAACGTCGACGACCTCGACCCGATCGGGCTCGTTCCCGGCCGCACCTGGCTCGAGGTGCCGCGCAACTTCGACGACGTCGTCCGGATCGGCTGATCACGACGTCGTGCAGGGTCGACCGGGCTCGCTGGTCAGCGTCCGCCGACCAGCAGCCGGGCGGCCGCGACCACGAGGTCGACGGCGTTGGCGACGACACGATCGTGGACCTCGTCGTCGGGGATCTCCTGGTCGGTGCGGTTGACGAGCACCCCGGCGACCATCCCGGCCCGCCATCCGTTGGCCGAGCACTGGGTGAACAGGGTGGCGCTCTCCATCTCGTAGTTGAGGACGTGGAGTCGTTGCCACTCCTCACGGCTCCCCTGGAGCGACCGCGGGACGTAGCCGGACACCGTGTCGTACCGTTCCTGGCCGGGGTAGAAGGTGTCGGACGCGACCGTGATGCCGGTGTGGACCCGCAGGCCCCGGTCGTGGGCGGCGGTGACGAGGGCGTTCACGCAGTCGTAGCTCGCCACCGCCGGGTACTCGATCGGGGCGAAGTGACCGCTGGCCCCGTCGAGGCGGACCGACCCGGTCGTGACGATCACGTCGGCGACGTCGATGTCGGGCTGGATCGCTCCGGTGGTGCCGACCCGGAGGAAGGTGCGCACGCCGAGCTGTCCCAGCTCCTCGGTGGCGATCGAGGTCGACGGCCCGCCGATGCCGGTCGAGCAGACCACGATCGGACGCCCGCCGATGTCGCCGCGCCACGACGTGAACTCGCGGGTGGCGGCGAGCGCGACGGGATCGTCGAGCAGCGCGGCGATCTTGGGGACACGGCCCGGATCGCCGGGGAGGATCGCCAGTTCGGCACCGGCGAGGTCGGTGCGGCGGAGCCCTAGGTGGAACACGTCGGCCATGTCCCCGACGGTAGCGGTCGCCGTGACGGGGCCCGGCGACCGAGGTCCGGCGGTCGGGATCCGGCGGGTGCGGTACGTTGGCGGCATGCCGATCACGGGTGAGTACGAACCGAGCACGGCGGCGTGGGTCCGCGAGCAGGTGGCCGAGTACGAGGCGAGCGGAGGGACGCGGGCCAACACGCTCCGCGAGACCGGCATCCCCGTGATCATCGTGACGATGCGCGGTCACCGGTCGCACAACGTGCGCAAGATCGCGCTGATGCGCGTCGAACACGACGGCGCGTATGCCCTGGTCGCGTCGTACGCCGGTGCCGCGGACCACCCGGCCTGGTACCACAACCTCGTCGCCGATCCCGAGGTGATGATCCAGGACGGCCCGGAGCCGCGCGACTACGTGGTGCGCGAGACCGAGGGCGACGAGCGGGACCTCTGGTTCCGGCGGGGCGTGGAGGTCTTCCCGCCCTACGCCGACTACCAGGCCAAAACCGAGCGGGAGATCCCCGTCTTCGTCGCCGAACCCGTCTGAGCCCCGGGTGCCGCCGGCGGGCGGTCCACGCCCGTCCACACCCGTCCACCGTCGATCCACCGTCGATCCACAGCGGATTCACACTGTTGTGCGTCTGGCGATCCACAGGCGAGGTGGCGCACGATGATCGACATGTCGATGCCACGCTCCCGCCGCCACGGCCCCGTGCTCGGTCCACCCGCCCGCCGCGAGCTCGAACGTCGTGGGTGGCGGACGACGGTCGACTACGTCGAGAACCACGAACGGTCGCTCGACGGGCGGCTGCTCGGGGTCAGGTCGCACTGGGTGACCGTCGCCGAGCACCACGCCGCCCCATCGCATCCGATCACGGCCCGGGGCGGCGACCTCGGGGCGGCGTGGGATCAGCTCCTCGACCGGGCGATGATCCACGCCGCACACGCGCAGCAGACGGTGGCACCGATCCACACCGGGCCGTAGTCCTCGCCCACGTCGACCACGAACCCGGCGGTCGGGCCCGAGATGGTCAGCCCGCCGAGGAAGCCCAGCATCACGATCCCGGATGCCCGACCGGACCGACCGGGCGGCGACCTGGTGATGACGGCGAGCATCGCGACGGCGTTCCACGCGGCGATGCCGACGGCATTGAGCGGCGGCGTCACGAACAGCAGCCACTTGGTGTCCGGGGTCACGAGCAGGAGCAGCAGGCAGTAGACCGCGCCGAGCAGCGCGAACGCGATCAGCAGCTGGTCGGAGTTGCCGCGCTGCTCGGCCTGCCGGCTGGCGATCAGGCGGGCGACGATCCCGAGCAGCCCGGCTGCGGCGACCACCGCACCGGCCGCCTCCACGGACACCCCGGCCGATTCCTCCGCGAACAGCGGTAGGAACCGCCCGATCGCGCCACCGGCGGTCCCCATCAGCAACCCGTAGAGCGTGAGCGGCCACACGAACGACGGGATCGGTGGCCGCTGCCGCCTCGTCGTCCCGTCCCGATGCTCCGGGGCGGCGATCGCAGCGGTGACCGCTCGGCGGTCGACGACGACGCCGATCGCGACCGCGCACAGTGCGAAGGCGGCGGCGCTCACCCAGGTCGCTATCCGCCAGTCCCACGCCGTCGACATCGACGGCAGCAGGGCGCCGGACGCGAACACACCGAGCGTGACACCGGACTGCTTGACCCCGGTGATCGGTCCACGCCGGCCGACCGGGACGTGCGCTGCGATGTACGCGTTGGTGGCCGGGTTCCCCCAGCCCTGCGGGAGCCCGCCGACGAGCGCGGCGATCCAGAGCCACCCGACCGACGGCGCCCACGCCATCAGCCCCATCCCCAGCGCACCGAGTGCGACCACGAACGTCACCGAGCGTCCCGGCCCGATCCGGTCGGTCAGGCGCCCGCTGATCGGCGACGTGAGCGCACCGACTGCCGTGTTGATCGAACCGATCAGGCCGATCTGGGTCCGGCTGACCCCGAGGTCGTCGATGATCGACGACGCCAGCACCGCGATCGCGAAGATCTGGAACGCCGAGACGAGCATCGTCGCCGACAGCGCGACGCCGATGACCCGTTGGCGACGCCCCGGGGGCGACCGGAGCGCGTCGGTCGTGCTCAGATGTCGGCGACGATCTCGTTCAGGGTCGCACTCGGCCGCATCGCGGCAGCGGCGAGGTCGGGGTCGGGCCGGTAGTAGCCACCGATGTCGTTCGGGTGGCCCTGCAGGTCGATCAGCTCCTGCTGGATCGCGTCGCCGTGCTCGGCGAAGGCCGCCGCCACCGGTGCGAAGCGCTCGGCGAGCTCGGCGTCGTCGGTCTGGGCAGCGAGCGCATCGGCCCAGAACCATGCGAGCGCCACGTGACTGCCACGGTTGTCGATCTGACCGAGCCGCCGGGCGGGCGACTTGTCCTCTTCGAGCACGCGCCCGGTCGCCTCGTCGAGTGCGGTCGCGAGGATGCGCGCCTTGGCGTTGCCGGTGGCGTCGGCGAGGTGCTCGAACGACACCGAGAGGGCGAGGAACTCCCCGAGGGAATCCCATCGCAGGTAGTTCTCGCGGAGGAACTGCTGCACGTGCTTGGGTGCCGATCCGCCGGCACCGGTCTCGAACAGACCGCCACCGTTCATCAGCGGCACGATCGAGAGCATCTTGGCGCTGGTGCCGACCTCGAGGATCGGGAACAGGTCGGTGTTGTAGTCGCGCAGCACGTTCCCGGTGACCGAGATCGTGTCGAGACCCTCCCGCATGCGGGCGACGGAGTGCGCCGCCGCCTCGGCGGGAGCCATGATGTCGATCGTCAACCCGTCGGTGTCGAGATCGGCGAGGTACCGCTCGACCTCGGCGATCAGCTGCGCGTCGTGTGCCCGCCCGGCGTCGAGCCAGAACACCGCCGGCGTGTCGCTGGCACGCGCCCGGTTGACGGCGAGCTCGACCCAGTCGCGGATGGCGGCGCCGCGCACGTTGCACATCCGCCAGATGTCACCCTCGCCGACGTCGAAGGTCATCCGGGTCCGGCCGGCGCCGTCGACGACGCGGACCTCGCCGGCGGCCGGCATCTCGAAGGTCTTCGGATGGCTGCCGTACTCCTCGGCCTTCTGCGCCATGAGTCCGATGTTGGGGACCGACCCCATCGTCGCGGGATCGTAGGCGCCGTTCGCGATGCAGTCGTCGATGACCGCCTGGTAGACGCCGGCGTAGCTCGAATCGGGGATCACGGCCTTGCAGTCGCGCGTCGCGCCGGCATGGTCCCACATCTGACCGCCGTTGCGGATCATGGCCGGCATCGACGCATCGACGATGATGTCGCTCGGCACGTGCAGGTTGGTGATCCCCCGATCGGAGTCGACCATCGCGAGATCCGGCCGGATCGCCACGACCTCGGCGACGGCCGCGTCGATCGCCGCTCGCGTGTCGGCCGGGAGCTGCCCGATCGCCTCGAGCACGTCACCCCAGCCGTTGCTCGGATCGCCACCGGCAGCCTCGATCTCGTCGCCGAAGCGCTCGAACACCGGGGCGAAGAACGTCTCGACCGCGTGGCCGAAGATGATCGGGTCGGAGACCTTCATCATCGTCGCCTTGAGGTGGAGCGAGAACAGCACCCCGGAGGCGCGGGCGTCGTCGATCTGCTCGGCGAGGAACGAGCGCAGGGCGGCGACCGACATGAACGTCCCGTCGACGACCTCGCCGGGCTGGACCTCGACCCCGGGTGCGAGAACCGTCACGTCGCCGGCGGCGTCGACGAACTCGATGCGCAGGCTGTCGGCGCCGTCCATCGTCATCGACAGCTCGTTCGACCGGAAGTCGTCGTGCCCCATCGTCGCGACGTGGGTGCGCGAATCGGGCGACCAGACCTCCATGGAGTGGGGATGCGACCTCGCGTAGGCCTTCACCGACTTCGGCGCCCGGCGGTCGGAGTTCCCCTCCCGGAGCACCGGGTTGACCGCCGAGCCCTTCACACCGTCGTAGCGGGCCTTGATGTCGCGCTCGGCGTCGGTCGTCGGTTCGGCGGGGTAGTCGGGGAGGGGGACCCCCTGGGCCTGGAGCTCGGCGATCGCAGCTTCGAGCTGCGGGATCGAGGCGGAGATGTTGGGCAGCTTGACGATGTTGGCCTCGGGGCGCGTCGCGAGCTCGCCGAGCAGGGCGAGGTCGTCGCGCACCTGGTGCTCGGGCCCGACCTCGTCGGGGAACTGCGAGACGATCCGCGCGGCGAGTGAGATGTCTCGGGTCTGGACCTCGACGCCGGCCGCAGCAGCGAACGCCTGCACGATCGGGAGGAGCGAGTACGTCGCGAGCGCTGGTGCCTCGTCGGTGTGGGTGTAGATGATGGTCGCGTCGGTCACGATGGGCTCGGTCACGATGCGATGGTACCGGTCGTGGTGTCGAGCCATTCGACGAGGTCGTCGAGCACCCGGTCCTGCTCGGGCTCGTTGAAGACCTCGTGGAACAGCCCGTCGTAGTACCTCGCCGTGACCGCCGCGTTCACGGCCGACCGCTCCAGCGTGCGCGATCCCTCGATGTTCGCGAGCTGGTCGTCGGTGCCGTGCAGCAGGAGGATCGGCATCTCCAGCTCGTGGTACCGGTCCGGGAACGACTGCATCGCCCCGATCAGGGCCGCACCCATGCCCGCCGAGATCTTGCCGGTGTACACGAGCGGGTCGTTGCGATAGGCCTCGACGACAGCCGGGTCGCGGCTGATCGCGTCAGCCGACAGCGCCTCGGGGCGGACCTTGGGCGCCACCTTCGCGACGAGCGAGAAGATCGTCAGCTTCCACGGCGCGAGGTCGTCGCCGACCTCGAGCGCCGGCCCGCTCAGCACGAGACCGGCGATCCCGTCGGGCTCGGCGAGGGCGTGCCCGACGGCGAGGTTGCCGCCCATCGAGTGTCCGAGCACGAACAGCGGCAGGTCCGGATGGGCCCCGGCGACGGTCGCCCGCCAGATCGACATGTCGGACATCAGCTCGTCGTAGCCCCTGACGAACGCGCGGTCGCCCGACGAGCGTCCGTGACCGCGGTGATCGATCGCCTCGACGGCGTACCCGGACCCGACGAGCCGCTCGGCGACGTGGCCGTACCGGCCGGCGTGCTCACCGAGGCCGTGGACGAGCATGATCACCGCCTTCGGCTCGCCGTCGGGGAACCACCACTGCCGGTGCAGGGTGTGGCCGTCGGAGGTGGTCAGCGTCGCGGTGTCGTGCAGCACGCGCCCAGCGTAGGAGCTGCGGGGTGGTCAGGCGCCGGTCAGCGCGACGGTGAGGTGGTCGAGGAGGTCGTCGTAGCGATCGAGTGCCGGGAACTGCGGGAACTCCCTGCGGACGTTGTCGGGCGATCGGAAGAGGAAGCCCGCGTCGGCGGCGGCGAGCATGGTCGTGTCGTTGTAGGAGTCGCCTGCGGCGACGACGCGGTACTCGAGCCCCTGGAGCGCTCGCACGGCCTCGCGCTTCTGGTCGGCTTGTCGGAGCCGGTAGTCGACGATGGCCTCCCCGTCGAGCACGAGCCGATGGCAGAAGACGGTCGGCATGCCGAGCTGGGCCATCAACGGCGCGGCGAACTGCTCGAAGGTGTCGGACAGGATGATCACCTGGGTCCGCCGCCGCAGCTCGGCCAGGAAGTCGGCCGCGCCGTCGAGGGGGCGCAACCCGGCGATGACACCCTGGATCACGGGCATCGTGAGGCCGTGCCGACGGCACAGGTCGAGCCGGTAGCGCATGAGGGTGTCGTAGTCGGGTTCGTCGCGGGTCGTCCGGGTGAGGCCGTCGATCCCGGTGTGCTCGGCGACGGCGATCCAGATCTCGGGGACGAGGACCCCTTCGAGGTCGAGCGTGACGATCGTCTGCCGGTCGCGCGTCGGCGTCATCGCGTCGAGTGCTGCTCGCCGTCGGAGCGCGTCGCCGTGCCGACGGGCTCCGCCTCCTTGATGTGGCCGAGCAGCCAGGTCGTTCGGACGCGGGCGTAGGTGCCCTCGGGGGCGGCGGTGCGCTCCGAGGCCAGCCATGCGATCACCGTCCGGCGCTCGCCGTCGTCGATCGCGACGTAGGTCGAGTAGCGGTCGCGATCGCCGAGCGGCCGGACGAGGTGGAGCAGTCGCTCGGGGACGACCTCCGACGGTCGCCGGGCGCGGACGACCGCCCCCGTCCGCTCGCGCGTGGCCACGGAGTCGATCAGGCCGGCGACGAGCACGATGACGCCCCACACGATCGGCACCCAGAGCAGGACGGCGAGCCATCGGGCGATCGTCTCCACGATGTCGGCCTCGCCGGGGACCCGCGCGATCAGATCGGTGAGCGAGTCGCCGTCCGCGATCTCGAGGAGCTGACCGCGTACCCATCGCGCGATCAGCCACGCCACGAGCCCCACGGCCGCGATCTTGAGCGGATGCTGCCCGTAGCCGGGGAACATCGGGTAGCGGACCCTCACCGTGTGGGGCATGCCACCGGCATCCGACCAGGCGTGGCGGGCATCCTCCGGGTAGAACGACAGCTGGCGGGCGACGTGCGGGGCGACGCCCATGACCGTGGCCTGGGCGAGTGCCTCGGTCTGAGCGGCCGGGGCGATCACCGAGGCGTGGTCGGGGATCCGTTCGGCGAGGCGCCGCCGGAACCCGAACCAGGCGGTCGCCCGCTCGCGACCGAGCGCGGTCGGTCGCTGCGCCGAGCCCAACCAGCGGGCGATCGCGATCGCGGCGACACCGACGAGCACGGCCGTCGCCGCCAGCCACCACGCGCGCGGCCACCACGAGTCTTCCAGCGCGATCTCGTCGCCTTCGCGGGCGCTGCGCCATGCGGTGAGCAGACCCAGGAACGCACACGCCGCAGGGACCACCAGGTGGGTGGCGCCGTATCGGCGCGTCGTGAGGCCCAGACGTTGTGCGGTCGCCGCGGCCGACCGACGGAACCGCCACCACCAGCGCCGATCGAGGCGGCGGTAGGAGGCGCCGAGCGTGCTGGCCGACGTGACGTCGTTGAACGAGCGGGACCGGAGGTGGTTGATCACCTGCTGCTCGAAGGGCCGGAGCGTGTCGCCGTCGGCCGGCGCGCCACGCGTGACGATCACGACGTCGCCGTCGACGGCGGCGATGCGCACCCAGCCGCGCGCGGCCAGGTCGAGCACCGTCGCGACCGCGGCGGACTGCGGCACGGCGTAGTCGTTCGTCAGGACGCCGACGACGGCCGGTGGCTCGACTCGATGTGCGAGAGGGATCCCGTTGCCGTCGGCGGCGAGCGGGGCCGGCCGCGAGGAGGCGCCTGCCTCGGGGCGCGGCGGCCGGCTCACCCACTCCGCGACCCAGTGCGCGGCGAGGCCGATCAGTGCGAGCACGACCATCCAGGTGATGGCGCCCGAGGTCGGGCGATGGAGGAACGCCACGAGTTCGATGTGCGCGAGACCCCCGGGCGACATGGCGCTCATCATGGCAGACACTCCGTGCGGGTTCTCGGACGGTGCGGTTCTGGGCGCATCGGCGATCCGTCAGTCCGCCCCGGTGGTCGGGTCGTCGCTGCGCCGCATCCACAGGGTCCGCTGCGGGAACGGGATCTCGATCCCGGCGTCGTCGAACCGGGCCTTGACGTGCTCGCGCATCCGGCGTTGGAGGTTCCACTGCGATGCCGGGACGACCTTGGTGGTCGCGCGCAGCGTCACCCCGTCGGCGGCGAGCGCCTCCACCCCGAGCACGGTCGGCGGCTCGAGCACCTCGGCCCGGTGCTCCTCGCGATCGCACACCTCGGTGATCGCCTCCAGCAGCAACTGCTGGGCCGCCGCCAGGTCGGTGTCGTACGCGACGTCGACGTCGACGATCGCGACCGACCACAGCTGGCTCTTGTTGCCGACGCGCTCGACGACGCCGTTCGGCACGTGCCAGACGGTGCCGTCGAGGCTTCGCAGGACCGTGACCCGCAGTGTGATCTCCTCGACGACACCGGTCGCCTCGCCGAGGTCGACGATGTCGCCGATGCCGTACTGGTCCTCGAGCAACATGAAGAAGCCGGCGATGCAGTCCTTCACCAGCGTCTGGGCGCCGAACCCGAGTGCGACGCCGGCGATGCCGGCACCGGCGAGGAGCGGCGCCAGGTCGATCCCGATGATGCCGAGGATCAGCAGCGTGGCGATCGTCCAGACGACGACGGTCACGGTCGACGTCAGCACCTGCGACAGCGAGTTGGCGCGGGCGGCGCGGCGCTGATCCGGTGCGCCCTCGATGATCGACGGGGTCGCGATGCCGACCCGGTCGAGGAGCGTCCGCTGATCGCGCTCGGTGTAGCTCGTGACCAGCCGCTGGATTCCCCGCCGGGCGATCCGGCCGACGACGAACGCACCGATGACGACCAGACAGACGTTGAGGGGCACGTCGACGAACCAATCGACGAACCGGGAGGCGCCTTCGCTGTCGGTGACGTCGTAGACCCACTCGCACAGGCCGCCGTCGCACGGCGGTGTCGACGGGAGGGGACGCATCGTCGTGGTCACGCTTCGACCGTACCCAACCCGCCGGGCTCGCGGCGTTCGCGCCACCGGCCGTGGCCGGCCCGGCCCGACGGTATCGTGCCCGGCCGTGAGCACTGATTCCTCCAGCAGCCGCCGCATCGCCGTCGTGGGCACCGGCTACGTCGGCCTGACCACCGGTGCCTGCCTCGCCCACATCGGCCACGACGTGGTCTGCGCCGACATCGACGCCGACAAGATCGAGCGGCTCGACAAGGGCGAGATCCCGATCGTCGAGGCCGGCCTGGACGACATCGTGGGCGACGCCGTGCGCGCCGGCCGGCTGCGCTTCGTCGTGGGAGCGGCGGACGCCGTCTGCGACGCCGAGGTCGTGTTCCTCGCCGTGCCGACCCCGCAGGACGCCGACGGCAGCGCCGATCTGTCGTACATCCAGGCGGCGGCGGAGGAGATCGCGCCGTTGCTGACACCCGGTTCGATCGTGGTCAACAAGTCGACCGTTCCGGTCGGGTCGGTCCGTTCGGTTCGTCGCGTCCTCGGCCGCGACGACGTCGCGGTCGTCTCCAACCCCGAGTTCCTGCGGGAGGGGACGGCGGTGAGCGACTTCCTCCACCCGGACCGTGTCGTGATCGGCAGCGACGATCCGGTGGCGGCCCGACGGGTCGCCGAGCTGTACCAGCCGCTCGACGGCGAGATCCTGATCACCGACGCCGCCTCGGCCGAGACGATCAAGTACGCCGCGAACGGGTTCCTCGCGATGAAGATCTCCTTCGTCAACGCCGTCGCGGCGATGTGCGAGGCGGTCGGGGCCGACGTCGCCAGCGTCGTCGAGGGGATCGGGTCCGACCAGCGGATCGGCCGCGCGTTCCTCAACCCGGGGCCCGGTTGGGGCGGTTCGTGCTTCCCCAAGGACTCGCGCGCACTGGTCGCCATCGCGGCCGATCACGGGTACGACTTCTCGATGATGCGCGGCGTGATCGACGTCAACGATCAGCAGCGCGAGCGCATGATCCACAAGATCGCGGCGGCGGCGGGTGCGTCGTCCGGCGACCTCACCGGCGTGCGCGTCGGTGCGCTCGGTCTCACGTTCAAGGCGGGCACCGACGATCTCCGCGAGTCGCCGGCGCTGGCGATCCTCGACGAGCTGCGAGCTCTCGGCGCCCACGTGCGGGCGTTCGATCCGACGACCGTCGGGGGTATGGACGACATCCAACGGCGCCGAACCGAGGCGATCGAGGTCGTCGACGACCCGGTCGACGTCGCCGACGACGCGGACGTCGTCGTCGTGCTGACCGAGTGGCCGGAGTTCGCGACGCTCGACTGGTCGCAGCTCGCGGGTCGCATGCGAAGGCCGCACGTGGTCGACACGCGCAACCTGCTCGACCCCGACCGCATCGCCGGGCTGGGCCTCGGGTACGACGGTGTCGGTCGCCCCCGGCGACGTCCGGGGCGATCGCAGCCGTGAAGGTGCTCGTCGCCGGTGGTGCGGGCTTCATCGGCTCGCACCTCGTCGACCGCCTCGTCGAGCGCGGCGACGAGGTCGTGATCGTCGACGATCTCTCGACTGGGTCGGCGGCCAACATCGCGCATCACCTCGACGCCGTCACGTTCTGTCGACACGACGTCGTCGCCCTCCCCGGTCTGCTCGACGAGCTCGCCGCGCACCGGCCCTTCGGGTGCGTCCTCCATCTCGCCAGTCCGGCGTCGCCGCCGGAGTACCTGCGTCGGCCGATCGACACGCTCGACGTCGGCAGCACCGGCACCCGCCACCTGCTCGACGTGGCACGTGCCGACGGCGCCCGCTTCCTGCTCGCGTCGACGAGCGAGATCTACGGCGATCCGCTCGTGCACCCGCAGCGCGAGGACTACCACGGCAACGTCGACCCCATCGGGGAGCGAGCTGTGTACGACGAGGCGAAGCGGTTCGCCGAGACGCTGACGAGCGCGTACCGGCGGACGTTCGGCGTCGACACCGCGATCGCTCGCATCTTCAACACCTACGGACCGCGCATGGATCCCGACGACGGCCGTGTCGTGACCAACTTCCTGCACCAGGCACGGCGGGGCGACGCCATCACGATCTACGGCGACGGGAGCCAGACCAGGAGCTTCTGCTACGTCGACGACCTCGTGGCGGGCCTGCTCGCGCTCGCCGACAGCGACTGCGCCGAGCCGGTCAACCTCGGCAACCCCGCCGAGATCACCGTTGCCGAACTCGCCGCGATCGCGGTCGAGATGGTCGGCTCGTCGAGCGAGATCGAGTACCGCCCCCTCCCGGAGGGCGACCCGCGTGTCCGGCGGCCCGACATCGAACGGGCCCGGACCCGCCTCGGCTGGGAACCCCGGGTCGATCTCCGCACCGGCCTGCAGATGATGATCGACTCGCTCGGCTGATCTCGATGAGGCTCCGCCGACCGGCAGAGCCGGATCGGCTGCGCCTGCCGTGCTCGCCGCCTCCGCTGCGCTGTGGCGCTCGCCTGCCTGGTCGGGTGGCTGGGTTCGGTGTCGGGGCTCCGCCGACCGGCAGAGCCGGATCGGCTGCGCCTGAGGACATCTGGGGTCAG
>CBFCWS010000013.1:0-20627 GCA_965601765.1 uncultured Ilumatobacter sp.
AAGGCGAGCCCGGTCTGGCGCGCGTAGCGCGCATAGGAGCGCAACACATCCGCCTCGCGGGCGGTGATCCCTGCGGTGAGGATCAGCCGGTTGAAGTCGTCCGCCTGGAGCTCACCGAGCAGCAAGCCCTCGATGGCGGCGAGCAGCTCGACCTCCTGGTCGTCGTCGAGCTCGACCCCCGGCGGACGTCGGACGGTCAGCGCGTAGACGAACACGTCGCGGTCGTCCACCCGCACTCGGTAGGGCCGCTCCTCCACGGTCACGAGTCCGAGATGGGCGAACACGGGCAGCAGATCCGACAGGACGAGCGGCTCGTCGATGGAGCGCACCCGGAAGTCCCACCGAACCGCGTCTCGACCGTCGATCAGCTCGGCGCCGACGCGGCGGTGCTGGTCGATCATCGCGGTCGCCTCGTCGAGATCACCGATCGCGAGGTGCGGGGCGGTGCTGCGGTACTCGGGGCTGGACGCGTCGGCATCGAACCGGGCGAGCAGCGTCCGAGCATCCGCGCCGAGGCGTTCCTCCGCGACCGTCGCCAGCTGATCGGCCCACCCGGTCGTGACGCGGTCGACGATCTCGTTGAGCTGCTCACCGGTGGGGACCTCGTCGCCGCGCAGGACGGTGAACGTGACCCGCGCGAGGCTGCTCGACCCGATGTAGGTCTCCACGGCGTCCGGCTCGCACCCGTAGGCGGCCGCCACCTCCTCGGCGATCTCGTCGGGGAGCTCGGAGCCGAAGCGGCGGCGCGGGAAGTACGCGAGCACCATCGAGCGTTCGCCGACCGGCTCGGGGACGTCGAACACGCGCACGATGTCGCGCTCGTGCAGCGCGACGACGTTCTCGACGAGGTCGGCGAGGCGGCCGTGATCGAGCTCGAACACGAGGTCGCGCGGCAACGTCTCGAGCACGTTGCGACGCTGGCGTTCCGTGTGGGTGGCCGAGCCACCGTCGGGGAGCCCGAGGGCTCGGGCTGCGCGTTCGCCGATGGTCGGGATCGCGAGCACGCTCGTCCGGTAGGCGTTGGCCGCCAACAGTCCGACGAACCGATCGACGGTGGCGTCGGGGTGGCGAACGGTGATCGACGTCAGCCGGCTCGGCCGGTGCACCATCGCGACGGCCGTCGAGCGTGCGATCTGGACCGGCGGGCCGTGAACGTCGAACTCGGGGTCGACCTCGTCGCGTAGCGCCAGACGTCCGAGGCGCGTGCCCGAACGCGGCCGCCACTCGCCGTCTCGCATCTCGAGGGTCGCCGCCCCGAGCAGGACGAAGTTGCTGTCGGCGAGCCACCCGATGACCGGGTCGATGGAGGACAGCTCGCGCATGCGTTGCCGCATGGGATCGAAGTCGGCGACGACGCGGTGCACCGCCGCGACCGCGAGGGATGCATCGGCCCGCAACGACGCCGCATCGTGTTCGCCGAGCCGGTCGATCTCGATCATCGTCCAGGCTTCGAGGCGACCAGCCGGGTCGCCGATCTCCTCGATCTCGCCCATCGCACTCCGACGCACCGACATCGTCGGGTGGATCAGCAGGTGGGTCGCGATGTCGAGGCGCTCGAGCACCATCCGGACCGAGTCGACGAGGAACGGCACGTCGTCGGTGACGATCAGCAACTGGGAGCGCGGTCGGCGCTCATCGTCGATCGTGCGCTCGACCGCCGTCACCTCGAGCAGGCTGGTCCCCGGCGGCCGACGCCTCCCGAGCTCGTAGTGCTCACGGACCGTCGCCAGCAGATCCTCGACCGTGCGCTGCTCGAGATCGATGTCCGGCAGCTCGACGAAGTACTCGTCGACGAACGCGCCGAGCATCGGGGCGTCGGCCACCTGCGCGCGCAGGCGGTCGATCAGCCGGCCGTCGGCGGATGCGCGCTCAGGCGCAGCCGAATCGGCCATCTCCGTCCCCTCTCCGTTGAACCACACACCCCGATGCGGCGAGCATACGTCGACGGACCGGCGCGCACCCGGGCCGATCGGACCCAGTCGTTCGCGGCAGCGGGCCGGACCGGTCGGTTGCGGTACGGTCGCCACCGTGTCGACTCCAGCCGAGGCCCACACCGGACACCGCCCGGTCAGCGGCGGCTTGGCCCGCGCCGCCGTGTTCGGTGTGAGCGACGGGTTGGTGTCGAACGTGTCCCTCATGCTCGGCTTCGCCGGGTCCGGCGTCGACGCCTCGGTGGTGCGCCTCGCCGGGCTCGCCGGCGCCGTCGCCGGTGCGATCTCGATGGCGGCGGGCGAGTGGGTGTCGGTCACCTCGCAGAACGACCTGATCGAGCGCGAGCTCGCCGTCGAGCGGCGCGAGCTCGAACGCAACGCCGAGAAGGAGACACTCGAGCTCGCCCAGGTGTACCGGAGCCAGGGCATGGACGACGCGACCGCGGCCGCCGCCGCCGAGGCGGTCATGCGAACACCGGAGAACGCCCTCACGGTGCACGCGCGCGCCGAGCTCGGTGTCGATCCCGAAGACCTCCCCCCGGCGATGGGCGCGGCGGTCTGGTCGCTGATCAGCTTCCTGTTCGGCGCCTTCCTCCCACTCGTGCCGTGGTACCTCGCAGGCGGTGGGACCGCCACCCTCGCCTCGCTCACGATCGCCGTGATTGCCGCGGCCATCGTGGGCGGCCTGGTGGCCCGTTTCGCAGAGCGACCGATCTGGCGGGGCGCAGCCCGCCAGATCGTCATCGTGCTGGTCGCGTGCGCGGTCACGTATCTGATCGGCGAGGCCGTCGGGATTCGCATCGAGGGCTGAGACCTGCTGCACTCGACGGCATGCGGCAAGTCAACGTACTCGGGACCGAACTCCAGTCGTGCTCGACCGAGCCGATGACCGGCTACTACCGGACCGGTTGCTGCGAGAACCGTGGCGACGACCCCGGACTGCACGTTGTCTGTTGCCGGGTCACCGACGACTTCCTCGCCTTCTCCAGGTCGCGCGGCAACGATCTGTCGACGCCGATGCCACAGTACGGCTTCGCAGGACTGCGCGACGGCGATCGGTGGTGCGTGTGCGCCGACCGTTGGGCGGAGGCACTCCGAGCCGGCCGGGCGTGCCCGGTCGTGCTCGAGGCGACCCACGTCAGCGCGCTCGAGTACGTCGACCTCGACGACCTCAAGGCCCACGCCGCCACCTGATCCACCAGCCGAGCCACCACCTGATCCACCACCTGATCCACCAGCTGAGTCGGACCCCGACCTCGACCGCCGGTCGACACCGGTGACTGCGCGCCCCTCTCGGGAGGCTGCTCCACTCGAACATGCTATTTCACTCCTTTGTTTGACACTTTCTCCGAACACGTGTATCATCAATGCATGGCGACGGAGCATTCCTCCGACGAGCCCGGTGAGGCGGACGCTGCAGGAGCGGAGCGTGCCGCTTCGGCCGAGTCCGGACAGCTCGCGCTGAACGACCGGTTGAGCGAGGTCGCGGGCCGGTTGAACGCCGCCAACGCGACGCTGGTCGCCGTCACCGAGGAGTTGCTGACCACCGACGCCTGGCAGCAGGGTGGGATGCGCAGCCCGAACCAGTTCCTGTGCTGGAAGGCCGGCCTGTCGCCCGAGCGCGCCACCGCTGTCGTCGCGGTCGCGAGACGCCGCAGCGAGTTCCCAGAGGTGATCGGCTCGTTCGAACGCGGCGAGCTCTCGTTGGAACAGGTCGTCGAGGCGGTCAAGGCACCCGCCTGGGCAGACGAAGCGATCCAGCACTTCTGCACGATCGCCCCGGTCACCAAGCTGCGCCGCGCGATGCGCTCGAACATGTTCGACGGCGGCCCCGACCAGCCCGCTCCCGACGATCGGCCCAGGCCGACGGCGTGCGACCGGGTGTCGTTCGGTGTCGGCCGCGACGGCAGGTGGCGGATCCGCGGCGAGTTCGGCATCGACGACGGCCACCGGATCGAAGCCGCGCTCCGGGAACGCAGGGACGACCTGTTCCAGATCGACGACGCGGTCACGATGCCCGAAGCGTTCGTCGACTGCTTCGAACGCTCCCTCGCTGCGGTGGCGTCTCCGGCGCGCCGCGACCAGTTCCGCAGCTGGCTGCACATCGATGTCACCGACACGACCGCGACGACCACCGACGGCTGGCGCATCCCATCGGCCGTCGCCGACCGGTTGCTGTGCGACGGCGTCGTGCAACCGGTGTGGGAGACCGACGGGGTGCCGTTCTCGGTCGGGCGCACCCAGCGGATCGTCCCCGCTCGCACGCGGCGCATCATCGAACGCCGCGACCGGGGGTGCCGGGTACCAGGCTGTGCCGGCGAGCACGTCGAGATCCACCACATCACCCACTGGCTCGACGGCGGCGCCACCGACACCGCGAACCTGTTGAGCCTCTGCCCGAGACACCATCGCATGCACCACCAAGGTGAGCTCCGGATCAGCGGTGACGCCGACCGATTCGAGAGCATCTCGTTCGCGGACGGGGACGGGAACCCGATCGCACCGAGAGGATCACCCGTCGCACCGACCGGACCCCCACCGCCTGCGCCCGCCTACCGCGGACCCGTCAACGGACGCTTCGACTGGAACTGGATCGGCCTCGGCTGGATCCACCCCGACGAACAACGGCGCCGCCGCAACCGACACCGAGGAGACGGCCGACCCCGAGCCGCCTGACCGGCAGCACGCGCCGATCAGATGACGATGGCCGACGTACGGTTCCGGATCGCTCGGACGAGGCTCAGCGCCGCCATCGCCGACGTCTTCGGATTCGCCGGCAGCGGGTTGTTGGCGATCGACACGTCCAGGGTGCCGAACGCACCCGAGGCGACGATCCGGTGACGGTTCGTGCTCGATGCCGGATCGGCGACGAGCGAGACCAGGGTCGCCTCGGGTCCGATTCCGGCGAGCGCCGTCGTCATCGCGACGTTCGCGTTCTTCGGGAACTGCGCCGCGGTCTCGGCTGCGTCGGCGCGGAAGAAGGTGGTCGGCTCGGTGAGCGCGTCGAGGTCGCACAACGACTCCGCCGGTGTCCCCCGCCACGCTGCCGGTGGCTTCACGATGTGATGGTCGACGGTGTCGATCCCCATCGTGCGAGCGGCCGACAGCGCGTCCACCCCCGCGAGCGCACCGGGTGAGATGTGGATCCGACCGGCGGGCCAGCGGGCCCGGTCGCGCAACGAGTCGAGGACCTCCGCGTCGGCGAACGCCGACACCGACGAGACGACGAAGTCCGCGCCGGCGCGGAGTGCGGCGTGGCCCCATGGCTCGACCGACTCGCGCCCGGCCGCCTCGGCCACGACGTCGGGCCGGGTCGCGGCGAGCTCGTCGGGCGCGTCGATCAACGTCGCGCCGACGGGGACACCGGTCCTCGCCGTGGAGGCGTCGCGGGTGGCGACGGCGACGATCGCGACGGAGTCGTCGGTCAACATCCCGGCCGCTGTCCGGGCGATCGCCCCCCAGCCGACGAACGCCACGCGCAGCGCCGTGCGGTCGTCGGTCACCTCGCTAGACCTCGAGTCCGCACTGCTCGAACGCGATGCGGGTGGCCGCCCGCTCGGCGTCGGTCAGCTCGAGCAGTGGCGGCCGGACCGGTCCGCCGACCTGCCCGAGGAGCTCCTGCCAGTACTTCTGGTGGGCATGTGGCTTCTCGGCCGGACGTGTGTCGCTCAACGCCGCCCGTACCGGATCGAGCGTCCGGCTGATGCGGCGAGCCTCCTCCACGCGACCGGCGAGCGCCGCCTCCGTGTAGTCGTGCATCCGCCGGTCCTTGGCGGTCTGGAGCAGGAACGGCGGCGACGAGCAGAGGTAGAGGTTCCAGTCGAGCTCGACGATGTTGTCGAGCCACTCGACCTCCGACGCGGTGCTCACCTGGATCCGGTCGCCGGCGAGGCGGGTCAGCTCGATGTACATGTCGCGTGGCACGCTGTACTTGATCGCCACGACGTTGTCGATGTCGGCCAGCCGGTTGCACAGCTCCGGTGACATCAGGTAGCCGCTGTCGGGATGGCTCCAGAGCGCGATGCCGATGTCGACGTGCTCGGAGATGGTCCGGTAGTAGCCGAGCAGCGTCTCGTCCTGCGCGGTCGCGAAGTGCAGCGCCGGCGCATGCACGACGATGTAGTCCGCTCCGACGTCCTGGGCATGGCGGGCGAGATCGAGCACGACGTCCAGGTTCTGGTCGGAGCAGGACATGATCGTCTGCCCCTGATCGCCGGTCGCCTCGACGGCGACCTCGAAGGTCCGTTTGCGCTCCTCGACCGTCATCGAGAAGAACTCGCCCTGCTTGCCGGAGACGAACAGGCCGGCGATGCCCAGCTCCCGGATCCAGTGGTCGATGTTGGCCCGGAACCCGTCCTCGTCGAGGCGACGGTCGGTCGTGAACGGGGTCAGGGCGGCCGCCCAGATCCCGGTCATGTGCTCCTTCGCGTGGGCCTTGGCGTCCTGACGTGTGTAGCGCATGATCCCCGCTCCGTCAGACGATCGTCATGCTGTGGGAGAGGTTCTTGACGATCATGTAGGGGCTCAACCCCTCCGACCCGCCCTCGCGGCCGTAGCCGCTCGACTTCACGCCGCCGAACGGCGTCTCGGGCAGCGACGCCTCGAGGGTGTTGATCGACAGGTTGCCGGCCTCCACCCCGTCGACCATGCGGTCGACGTAGTCGGCCCGGTTCGTGAACCCGTACGCTGCCAGGCCGTACGGGACCGCGTTGGCCCGCTCGATCGCCTCGTCGAGCGAGTCGACCGGGTTGACGATCGCGAGCGGACCGAACGGCTCGACCTGCATCACGCGCGCGCGGTCGGGCACGTGGGCGAGCACCGTCGGCTCGAAGAAGTAGCCCGGCGACGCCGCGCGATCCCCTCCCGTGAGCAGCTCGGCCCCCGCCCCGCAGGCGTCGGCGACCAGGTCGGTCAGCGCCGCGAGCCGGCGATCGTTCGCGAGCGGCCCCATGTCGACCTTCGGGTCGAGTCCGTCGCCCACGACCAACGAGCTCACCCGGCGGGTGAACACGTCGACGAACTCGTCGAAGATCGTGCGGTGGACGAAGAAGCGCGTCGGCGAGGTGCACACCTGCCCGGCGTTGCGCATCTTGCGTCTGGCCGAGGTGATCGCAGCCGCCTCGACGTCGGTGTCCTCGCACACGATCACCGGGGCGTGCCCGCCGAGCTCCATCAGCACCGACGTCATGTGGTCCGACGCGAAGCCGGTCAGGTGGCGGCCGACCGCAGTGGAACCCGTGAACGCGACCAGGCGGATCACGTCGCTCGCGATGAGGTGGCTGGAGATGTCGGCCGGAACGCCGAACACCAGGTTGAGCACGCCCGGCGGCAGCCCGACATCGTGGAAGGCGCGGGCGATGTGGAGCGCGCCGGCCGGCGTCTCCTCGGCAGGCTTGAGGATGATCGAGCAGCCAGACGCGAGCGCGCCGGCCACCTTCCTCGCCGGCTGGCTCATCGGGAAGTTCCACGGCGAGAACGCGGCGACGGGACCGATCGGCTGGTGGTGCACGATGTACCGCACGCCCGGTGCGCTCGGGATCACGCGCCCGTAGGTGCGCACCGCCTCGCCGGCGTCCCACTCGAAGAACTCGCAGCCCCGGATCACCTCGAGTCGTGCCTCGCCGATCGGCTTGCCGTGCTCGAGGGTGATCGCCCGGGCGATCTCCTCCTGGCGCTCGCGCATGAGCGCGGCCGCCGCCCGGATGAGGTCGGCCCGATCGCGCGGCGGGGTGCGGCTCCAGACCCGGAACCCGGCAGCGGCCGCCGCCAGCGCATCGTCGAGATCGTGCCGCCCGGCGACGGGGAGCCGGCCGATGGTCCCCTCGGTCGCCGGGTCGACGACGTCGAGCGCACCGTCGGTGCGACGCCACGCACCGTCGATGTAGAGCGCCAGCTCGGGGTACGTGACGTCGGTGGGTCGGCCGGAGAGCGGTGTGGATGTCGTCGTCATGTGTGGTCCGTTGATCTGGTGTGTCGTGCTGATCTGTCGTGCTGATCTGTCGTGCTGATCTGTGGTGGTGATCTGTGGTGGTGATGTGTGGTGGTGGCGTGTGGTGGCGATGTCGTCGGGTGCGGTCAGAAGGCGGTGCGGATCGCCCAGAGGTCGGGGAAGGCCGGCCGGAACAGGGTCGTCGCCAGGTAGGCGGCACCGTCCGAGCCGCCGGTACCCGGCTTGGTACCGATGGTGCGGCGCACCATCATCACGTGGCGGTACCGCCACTCCTGCAGCCCCTCGTCCAGGTCGGTGAGCGTCTCGCACAGATCGGCCAGTCCGTCGTCGCGGTAGCACTCGACGAGCATCGCCTGGAGATCGTCGTTCGCCGTGATCGACTCGCAGACGTCTCGCTGCATCACCGCCGCCGGCGGGGTGTGGCCCTGGCGCGCGAGCAGTGCGACGAACGAGTCCCAGATGGTCGGCGACTCGTACCGGGCGGCGAGGCGGTCGCGCTCGGCCCCGGCGAACCGCTCGACGTGCCGGCGGTCCTTGATCCCGAGGAGGAACTCGAGCTCGCGGAACTGCGCCGACTGGAAGCCGCTGGCACTCGCCAGGAAGGTACGGAAGCTCGCGAACTCGGCGGGGGTCATCGTCTCGAGCACGTCGATCTGGCCGACCAGCGTCTTGAGGATCTTGAGGACCCGTTTCAGGCGGTGCCGTGCGCCATTGACCTGATCGTCGTCGAGCAGGGCCACCACCGAGTCGAGCTCGTGGAGCAACTGCTTGAACCAGAGCTCGTACACCTGGTGGATGATGATGAACAACGTCTCGTCGTGCTCGGGGCGGCCGGTCTCGGGCTCGATCGACCGGCAACGCTGCAGGGAGAGCAGCTCCGCGATGCACAGGTAGCCGCCGTAGGTGAGGTCGTCGGCGCTCGAGGGCGGTGCCGCCGGTGAGCCAGGGGTCGGGTGCCGGAGGTTCACGACGTCGACAGGGCGAGCGGATCCGCGAGCGGATCGAGGGCGGGCAGGGGCGGCAGCGCGGCCACGAGCGCGTCGACGTCGGCGGACGGATCGGCGAGCGCCGTCGCGATGATCGCGGCCTGTCGCTCGGCGCGGAGCTTGGCCTCGGAGTACGGCATCGTCGAGAACATGACCATGTTGTACCGAGGGCTGAGGTGCGACGGGTGGCGGCGTTCCAGTTCGAGCGCGAGCGCGCGCTTGGCGAGGTAGTCGGGATCGACGACCCCGGCGCGCATCTCGACGTAGTTGGCGAGCGCCATGTCGGCGATCGCGTCGCCGTCCGGCTTGCGCTCGGCCTCGTAGCGGGCGAACGCCGTCGCGAGGTCGTCCGCGTCGCGCAGGTGCCGGGCGAGCGCGCGCACCGACTCCATCGCGGCGTTCATGCCCTGCCCGTGGAACGGCACGATGCCGTGCGCCGCGTCGCCGACCAGTACGGCCCGATCAGCGTGGCTCCAGCCCGACGCACGGACCGTGCCGAGCGTGCCGGTCGGGTTCGCGGCGAACTGCTCCGCGAGGTCGGGGACGAGGCCGACGAAGTCGGCGAACTCGTCGTCGAAGAAGCGCTCGACGGCTGCGGCCGTGGTGAGCGTGTCGAAGGTCTCGGTCGGCGCGAAGAGGGTGACCGTGAAGTCGCCCCCCGGGTTGGCGAGGGCGATCAGCATGAGCTCGCCGCGCGGCCAGATGTGGAGCGCGTTCGGGTCGAGCCGGTGGCCGCCCTGCTCGTCGGAGGGGAGTGTGAGTTCCTTGTAGGCGTGGTCGAGCCACTCGATGCGGCACGAGCACGCACCGGTCTCGACCAGTGCCTCGCGGACGCGGGAGTTGGCGCCGTCGGCGCCGAACAGGACACCGAACGGGGCGGACGTCCCGTCCTCGAAGTGCAGCTCGCACCCGTCGAGGTCGATCGCCGCGAGCGGGCGCTCGAACTCGAAGGTGACGCGGCCGGTCGCCTCGGCGGCGTCGAGCAGGATCGCGTTGAGATCGGTGCGCGAGACCGAGTGGATGACCTCGTGGCGTTGGCTGCCGTAGGGTTGGAGCACGGGGGGCGGATCGTCCTCGGCGTGCACCATCCGCCCCCGCATCGGGATGGTGATCTCGTCGACGCGCTCGATGACGCCGACGTCGGTCAGCGGGACGATCCCGCGGGTCGCGAGCGCGAGGTTGATCGACCGGCCGGCCCCGATGTCGACCCGGCGCAGGTCGGGGCGGCGCTCGTACACCGTGACCTGGTGACCCTGCCGGGCGAGGTAGATCGACAGCAGTGAACCGGCCGGCCCGGCGCCGGCGACGACGACGGGACCCGCAGTGGGCGCGGTCATCGGACGATCCCGTCGAGGATCTCGACGAAGCGGTCGATGTCGGCGAAGGAGTTGTAGAGCGGCACCGGCGCGACCCGGATCACGTCGGGTTCGCGCCAGTCGCACAGCACCCGCGCCCGCTCGAGCTCGGCGAAGACGCGCTTGCCGTCGCCGGCTGCCACGCGCAGTGCGAACTGGCACCCGCGCTCGTGCAACGGGCGGGGGGTGATGTTCTCGACGCGCTCGCCGAGGGTGTCGGCCAGTCGCCGATCGAGGTAGGCGATCTGGCGCTCCGACTTGGCGCGGAGCCGCCCGATCCCGCCGGCCCGGTCGACGATGTCGAGCGATGCCCGCAGCGCGGCCATCGAGAGGATCGGTGCGTTCGAGAGCTGCCACGACTCGATCGTCGGGATCGGCTCGAAGACGGTCGCCATCTCGAACCGCCTGGCCGCCGCGGTCCCCCACCACCCGAGGAGCTTCGGCAGCGACTGGTCGTCGACGTGGCGCCGGTGGACGAACGCCGCGCCCACCCCGCCCGGTCCGCTGTTCAGGTACTTGTACGTGCACCACGCGGCGAAGTCGACCTCCCAGTCGTGCAGGTCGAGCACGACGTTGCCAGCTGCGTGCGCGAGGTCGAAGCCGACGAGAGCGCCCACCCGGTGCCCCGCCCGCGTGATCTCGGACATCGGGAAGACCTGGCCGGTGTAGTACTGCACCCCCGGCAACAGCACGAGCGCGAGCTCCGACCCGCACTCGTCGATCGCGGCGAGGACGTCGTCGGGCCGGAGCGTCTCCTCGCCGGGCCGCGGTGCGAGCACGACGAGGGAGTCGCTCGGATCGAAGCCGCGCTGACGGATCTGCGACTCGACCGCGAAGTGGTCCGACGGGAACGCTCCCCGTTCGATCAGGATCTTGTGACGATCCGGCGTGGGCCGGTAGAAGCTGACCATCAGCAGGTGGAGGTTGACGGTCAGCGAGTTCATCGCGACGACCTCCTCGGGCTGGGCCCCCACGAGCGCTGCGAGCTGGTCGGTGAGGAGCTCGTGGTAGTCCTTCCACGCGAGCCGTCCGGTGAAGTGACCCTCGACCCCGAGCGTGCCCCAGCGATCGAGCTCCGCGTTCAGGTAGTCGCGCGCCGCCCTCGGCAGGGCACCGAGCGAGTTGCCGACCAGGTAGATGCCTTCGGGCAGCTCGAACTCGTCGCGCAGCGCCGCGAGCGGATCGGCGGCGTCGAGCTCGGCTGCGGTCGGCGAGACCGACTCCACGGTCGACGAGGTCACAGCCGCCCTTCCCGCCCAGGGTGCAGCTCGCCACAGTTCGGGCACGTGCGCGCCTCGTCGTCGTCGTGGAACGCGGCGAACAACGGCGGGAGATCCTGGTCGATCGCCTGCACCTGCACCTCGACGCGGTGCACGACGTGTGCGCACGACGGGCACGCCCACACGAACGCATCGAGCTCGCCCGGGTCACGCTGGTACTCGACGACGAGCCCGATCGAGTCGGGATCGGGGCGCTGGGGCGAGTGCCACACGTTCGGGGGCAGGAGGTAGACGTCGCCTTCACGGATGGGCATGTCGTACGGCTCGGTGCCCTCGCCGTCCCAGATCACGAGGTTCATGTCGCCCTTCAACTGGTAGAAGAACTCCTCGCGCGGGTCCTCGTGGAAGTCGTTGCGCTCGTTGCCACCGCCGATGATCATCACGATCATGTCGGCCTCACGCCAGATCTGCTTGTTGGCGACCGGCGGGACGAGCTCGTGACGGTGCTCGTCGATCCAGCCCGTCAGGCTGAACGGCCGGCGTCCGGCCGAGCTCGCCGGTTCGGTCGGTGGTACGTCTCTCATCGTTGTCTCCTCCTCGGGGGCTCTCGTCAGCCTGCGGATCTGGCGTCGGCGACGCGGGCGGCGACGTGCGCCTCGACGGTTGCGGTCACCGATCGCAGTCGTGCCACCAGATCGGCGACGCCGGACGCGTCGGCGAGGGCCTCGGCCTCGAGCCGCCTGGCCTCGTCGAACAGGGCATCGGCCAGCGTCGACCCGGCGGGGGTGATCGACACGACGCGCTGGCGCTTGTCGAGCGTCCCGTGCGTGCGAACGACGAGATGGCGGGCTTCGAGCCTGCGCAGCGCGTGGGTGACGGTCGGCTGCGGGCTGAGCGCCGCCGCGGCGAGCTCGACGACCGTCATGGCGCCCCGCTCGTGGAGCACGGCGAGCACGCGCCAGTCGGAGCGGGCGATCCCGTAGTCGTCGAGCACGGCGTAGAACGGCGCCGACAGGGTCTGGTCGGCGCGCCGCAGCAGGTACGGCAGGTACGTCTCGATGAACGGCTCGCCGACGCGGGGCTCGTCGACGACGGGTGCGGCATCCCCCATACGACGACACTAGAGAGGCCGCCACGGCGAGTCAATATTCAGATGAATGTTTCTGGGTCGGCATGGGCGGCATGCTCGGCGTCGCCGCGAGGCGTCGGCCGGAGCGCTCCGGTCAGCCGCGTCACCGTCGCCGCCCAGGAGCCGCCGGCCGGATCGATCACGTCGAAGTGGTCCTCCCCGTCGACGACGAGCACCTCGACGCCGTCGATGCCGGCACATCGGCGCGTGTAGGCGGCGGGCACGTCGTCGTCCCGGTCGCCGGAGACGAGCAGGGTCGGCACGGCACCGATGGCGGGCTGGGCGACGCTGTACGCGTCAGGTCGGTCGTCGGGCGTGCCGTCGAGGAAGCGCCGCACGGCACCCGACCCGAGGCCGTCGAGGGCGGCGTCTTCGAGATCGGTCACGGCCGCCTGCCCGACGACGAACGTCGGGACCACGCGAGGGGAGGCGCCGGGTGCACCCGGCGGCAGGAGGTGCCGGCTCGCCGCCCACAGCGCGAGGTGACCTCCCGCCGAGTGCCCGACGACCGCCACCCGCTCGACGTCGACGTCGCGCGAGCACGACGCGCCCGCGAGCGCGTCGATGCCGGCGGCGACGTCGAACAGCGTGCCCGGGTACCCACCGCCGGACTGACCGACGCGCCGGTACTCCAGGTTGAACACGGCGAGCCCGCGCGAGCACAGGTCGTCGCGCAGCGGTTCCATCAGGTCGAGCCCGTACGACGCCTTCCAGAACCCGCCGTGCACGAGCACGACGACGGGCGCGGGACCATCACCCGCCGGGAGCACCAGATCGCCGAACTGCTCGGGTGCCGATCCGTAGCGAGTGCGACGGGGAAGCGGGTGTCGGGACTGCGACGCCGTCATGACGGTGTTCGGGCACGCCCCGCCCGGCCACGAGACGAGGACATCCGGCGCTACGCGGCGCCGGTGAGCGATCGCCAGCGGGCCGGGTACAGCTGCGCCACCTGCTCGGGCGTCATGCGCAGCGTCGACTCGGGCACGAGATCGGCGATGTGGCGGGCCTCGGCGTAGTGGTGGTTGACGTTGCCCACACCCTCGAACAGGCGGGTCCGGAGCTCGACGAGGTCGGCCGGCGGCGCGGGATCGAAGTAGCCCCAGATCGTGAAGGCGATCCGCAGGTCGTGGACGACGGGAGCCCGGCTGAACATCGACGCCCGACGCAGCGCGATGCCGAGACAGCCACGCACGGCATCGTCGATGCGCTCGCCGCCGGACACGTGGAGATCGGGCACGAGCCGGCTCGCGATCCGCAGCGCGAACCCCTGGTCGGGGCCCTGTGCGCCGAGACCCGGTCCGTGCGGCTGCAGCGCCTCGATCGAGCCGGGACGATCGGGTCGCCACGAGTCGGGGACGACGTCGGGCGACTCGTAGAAGCGATCGTCGTAGGGCCCCGGAACGTCGTTCGGGGCGAACCTGGGCGCGGCCATGGCGTGACGTTAGCTGGCGGCGACGTCGCCGTCCGCGTCGCCGGCAGGCGCGTGGAGCAGGCCGTACACCAGGCTCTCCTCCAGCGCCCGCCACGACGCCTCGATGACGTTGGCGCTCACGCCGATCGTCGTCCAGTCGCGGCGTCCGTCGGTCGCGGTCAGCAGCACTCGCGTCACCGCCCCGGTCGCGTCGCCTCCGTCGAGTATGCGCACCTTGAAGTCGGTGAGGTGCACCTTCGCGAGGTGTGGATACGCCCGCTGCACGGCCCGGCGCAGCGCGGTGTCGATCGCGTTGACCGGACCGTTCCCCTCCGCCGTGAACACGTACCGTTCGTCGCCGACCCAGACCTTCACGGTCGCCTCGGTGTTGAAGCCGTTCGAGGGCAGCTCGTCGGTGATCACCCGCATCGACTCGACGTGGAAGAAGTCGTGCTCCCACCCGGCCGCCCGCCGCATCAGCAGCTCCAGGGACGCATCGGCAGCCTCGAAGTGGTAGCCCTCGTGCTCGAGCCGCTTGAGATCGTCGATGACGTCGTTGACCGCCGGGCCGTCGAGGTCGAGCCCGATCTCGTCGGCCTTCATCTGGATCGTGGCCCGACCCGCCATCTCCGACACGACGAACCGCGTGCCGTTCCCGACCAGCTCCGGGTTCAGGTGCTCGTACGCATCCTTCGCCCGTGCGATCGCCGACACGTGCAGGCCGGCCTTGTGCGCGAACGCCGACGATCCGACGTAGGGCGCCTGGCTGTCGACCGCGCGGTTGAGCGTCTCGGCGACGAGGTGCGAGACGACGGTCAACCGCTGCATGTTGCCCTCGGGCAGGCAGACGTAGGGCTGCTTGAGCTCGAGGTTGGGGATGATCGTGCTGAGGTTCGCGTTGCCGGTGCGCTCACCGAGTCCGTTGAGGGTGCCCTGCACGTGACGGGCCCCCGCGCGGACCGCGGCCATCGAGTTGGCGACCGCGCAGCCCGTGTCGTCGTGGCAGTGGATGCCGACCGTGACGTCTCGCCCGACGTGGTCGACGACGGCGGCGACGACCTCTTCGATCTGGTGCGGGAGCGAGCCCCCGTTGGTGTCGCACAGCACCACATGGGTGGCGCCCTGCATCACGGCCGCCTCGATCGCCCGCAACGAGAACTCCGGATTGGCGACGTACCCGTCGAAGAAGTGCTCCATGTCGACGAGCACCTGCCGACCCTCGCCGCGCAGGAACGCGACGGAGTCCGCGATCATCGCAGCGCCCTCGTCGAGCGTGGTCTTCAGCGCCTCGACGACGTGGTACTCCGAGCTCTTCGCGACGATGCACACCGCCGACGTGTTCGCGTCGAGGAGATGGCGCAGGGTGGCGTCGTCGTCGACCTTGCCCCGCGGTCGCCGGGTGGAGCCGAACGCGACGAACGTCGAGGTCGTCAACCGGAGCTCGTCGGCCGCCCGTGCGAAGAACTCGACGTCCTTCGGGTTCGCACCCGGCCAGCCGCCCTCGATGAACGCCACGCCGAGATGGTCGAGCTGTTCGGCGATCCGGAGCTTGTCGTCGACGGTCGCCGACACGCCTTCGACCTGCAGGCCGTCGCGGAGCGTGGTGTCGAAGATCTCGACGCGCTCGCCCGTCCTGGTGTCGGCGGGGATGGTGTTCGATGCGCTCATCGGCGGGTTCCTTCGATCGTGGGCAACAAAAAAGCCGCCCGGCGGGCGGCTGAACGAGCACGTGGACGGTCCACGTGCTCTACGAAATGATGATGGCGGTGAGGGCGTCACGCATCGCCGACATTCAACCCGCTCCGACCGGCGACGTCAACCGGAACTCACGTCAACCGGAGCTCACGTCGGCGGGCGTCGACGGGCTCTGCGTCGTGGTCGTGCCTTCTTCGAGCCGTCGCGCGGCGATCTGTCCGGCGTGGTACCCCGCGACGAGCAGGAAGACGAACTGCTGGTCGTTGAGGAGCTGGTTGGCGGTCGAGTAGTTGGGGAACCTCGGATCTGCGTTCGCCATCTGACGGACCGTCCGCGGCTGGTCGAGCGTGTTCTGGAGCTTCGCGAAGATGATCACCCCGCAGTCGCTCGCCGCGGGATCGCCGGCGTCGTCCCACGCACGGAACGGGATGCGGTAGACGGCGGTGGCCGCCGGGACCGGGCTCGCGTCGAGCTCGCTCTGATCGAAGTACAACCGTTCGTCGAGCTCGGTGTCGGCCATCTGGAGCGCCGACCGGAACGTCGCGAAGCTGCCCGGCTCGTCGCCGGACGCGTCGACGCAGATCACGGTCTCGGGCAGGCGGCGCAGCGCCTCGACGAGGCCGAGGTTCTCGAGGTGCCCGCCGTCGCTCACGAACACGAACTCGTCCTCCTCGGCGTACAGGCCGAAGATCTCGGCGACGAGGTGCCCGAGCCGGACGGGCGGGAACTGGTCGAGCCCCACGGCCACCTTCTGCGGCGACGGCAGCCACACGCCGAGATCGGCGTTCACCGCCGCGAGCAGCGCGTTCGTCGATCCGAGGCCGGTGCGGCCCATTCCCGAGGCGACCGCTGCGCCGCTGGTCGACATCCAACCCGCCGGGCTGCGCAGCGGGATCTGCGCCCACGACCGGAGCCGGCGGAGATAGCGGTCGGTCGGCACGGTGACCGGGCCCGTGGCGCGGTGGTGACGGACCTGGCGCTGGCTGATCGTGAACGACTCGGCCGACACGCCGTTCGTCGACAGCCCGACCCGGGACGCCGCACAGCAGACGACCAGTTCGGGGACCCTCGGCGCACGCTCGGGTCGATCGCTGTCCCCGAGCTCGGTCCACTCGACCCCCACCGGGTGGTCCGTCGATGCTCGCGTCCGCTCCCGCCACGACAGCGGCTGGAACGCGTCGGGTGCGAACGACTTGGTCAGGCGCGCCCGGTAGAGCTCTCGGATCGACCACGTCTGCGTGTCGGGGAGGAAGGTCACGACGAACAGGACGATGGCGGTGACGACGAAGACCCACACCTCGCCGAACAGCCCCTGGCCGGTCGCAGCATCCCGGACCACCTTGCCCAGCAGTGCGAGCACGAGCAGGGCGAGCGCGACGCCGCCGAGCTTCGACCAGCGCGACATGAGCGGGTTGCGGATGACGCGGTAGACGACGGTGAGGACCGTGAGCAGCGAGATGCCGCCGACGGTGAAGAGCGGGGACTCGTTGGCGCCGCTGCCGATCGCATACACCTGCACGAGCAGCCACGGGCCGACGATCAGCGCGAACCCGGCGACGAGCCCGACGCCGATCGCGCCGCCCGACACGACGAGCGCCAGCTTCGCGATCCGGCGGCGAGTCGGCGAGACGGTGTCCTCCTCGTCGACGAGCGCCGAGAGCAGCCATGCGACGGCGCCGACACCGAGGAGGATCACGACCGGCACCCAGTGCCGGCGTTCGATCGGGAGGGTGCCCGTACCGTCGAGCAGCGCCTCGCCGAGCGTCGGGTACATCACGTCGCTGGCGAGGAACCGCCCGAGCGGCCAGCCGATGACGACGGTGACGACGACGAGCTGGGCGACGGTGCTGGCGATCGCGGCGACCGCCCAGAGCAGCCCGCGCCGCAGCCCGCCGGGCCCGTTGCGCAAGAAGCGATGCCTCCCCTTCGGCTTCTGACGTTTCCGCACCGACCGCTGCGTGACCTGCTTCTCCGACGTCGTCGCCACACTGCGAGCACGCGCCTGCTCGATGCGCGCCTTCCCCTTCAGGATCGCCTCGTCGTCGTCGAGGAACGGGTTCGAGCCCAGCAGGCGCTCGATCAACCGGTCGGCGGCGAGGCCGTCACCGCCGACGTGGCGGTGGGTCGACCACCCCGTCGCGGCGTAGTTGCCGCCGGAGACCGCGGTGAGCGTGTCGACGCGGTCCATGACCCCCGCCTCCTCGAGTGCGCGCAGTGCGCCGATCGAGAAGCCGGCCGACCGGATGCCGCCACCCGAGCAGCACACCGCCACCCCGCCGCGATCGGTCGGGCCATCGCCGTCGGGGTCGACGGCATCGTCGGACACCACCGGCCGCGGCGACAGTGCGGCGGCACCCCACCACAGCACGACCAGGAGTGAGGCGCCCAGTGCGACCCACTTCGAGATGGCGATCGCCGTGATCACCCAGCTCAGCCACTCCGGCTCGACGACGACCCCGCCGCCCGTCGACGTCTCCTCGATCGACGCGATCAGGAGCAGGTTCTCGACGACGTCGAGGCCGGCCGCCACCGCGGGCAGGGCCTTGGTGGCGCGTCCCATCGAGACGAGCCGCTGGTCGATGTGTTCCGGCGAGTCGATCCTCGCGAGCACCCAGGTGAAGAGGATCCCGTACGCCGCGGCGACGCCGACGTCGAGCCAGAGGGACCTCGTGACGTCGGACACGTCGACCGACGGGGACGTCCGCGTCGCTCCGAGGAACTGCAGGTTGACGTGGACATCGGTCGTGAACGTCCCCAACGGCCGGTTGGCGATCCACATGTTGCCGGCGAACCACACCACCAGCGCGCCGAGGATCAGCAGCGCCCCGAGGAGGGGACGCAGCCGGGGATGGACGCGCGACCACAGGCGTCCGGCCGGTCCGGGCTCGCCGCTCACCGCACACCACCTGCGTCACCGGTGGCGGCCGCCCACCCTGCGATCAGCTCCATGTCATCCCCCGCACGTGAGTCCCCCGTGGTCATGTCGGACGGCAGGCCTACCCCGCCCACCGGCGCGACTGGTGGTCACTGTACGCCATCGCCCCGCACGACGCGAGCCAATTCCCGGCGGTCCGAGGCCTCGACGTCTCCGTCGGCGCTGGGGACAACGATGTGAACAAGCGGTGGACAGCGGGTGGATGAGGGGACCGCCGCTGGGGATACGGGAGAAACTCTGTGGAAAGGCCTGTGTATTCAGAAATACCTCTTGACCTGGGGTTTCCCGCCCGGCATAGTCGTCGTCGTACCGAGCGGCGCACGCCAACCGGCACCGACCAACGGACTTCGGCCGTTCACCTCCGGGTGGGCGACGAGGACAACGGGGACGGTGCACGAGGCGGAAGCGGGCTCGGTCGGGGCAGAGAAGCCGCGACGTCTGGCACCGACCCACGGGCAACCGGGGGCACGGGCGAGACGATGTCGGCCGGAACGTTCCGGGGTACCCCAACTACCTCGGTCCGGGAGGGTCGGCGGGCGTCAGACGTCGACACGGGAAACCGGGTCGGCGTGAACGGCGCCAGGTGCCAACGGGGCCGGTTCGCCGGCAGACCGGGGCGCCACCCGATGACGGGGTCGGTTCGCCGGCGCCGCCAGCGGGGGCACCGTCGCCGGGAGACCGGCGCTGGCGCCGGGAGACGACGGAGCCGGCTTCGGCCGGCAGACCGGGTCTCCGACTCCGGGATCGGAGTCGGTTCGCCGACTGCGCCGCCGGAGGACCGAACGGTCCGGTTCGCCGGGTCGGGAGGTCGAACGGGTCCGCACCGGTTCGCCGGGAGGTCCCGACACATACGGACATCGCCCGCCGCGATCCCGCAAGGGACCACGACGGGCGATGTGATTGGTCGAGCCGCAGGCTAACGCCCGAGATTCGACCAGTGGTGGATTTGCCCCAACCTTCGGGACGCCCCGGGTGGGAGCGCTGGCTTCGGCCGGCTGCGCCCCCCGGGGCGTTTCTCGTTCTGGGCACGACTCGACGCTGTGGCAGCGATCACGCGCACCGGCGTCGGGATCGCTGCCCGAGCATCAGCCTTGCGCTACTCGCACCAGTGGCGGTACCGGTCGATCTCGCCGCGGACGACCTGGCCGTAGCGCTCGGCGATCGCGAGGGTCTTCGGGCCGGGGCACGGGATCGGCCGGTCGTCGACCGAGTTGACCGAGCTGACCTCGGCGGCCGTACCGACGAGGAACATCTCCTCGGCGATGTAGACGTCGGAGCGGGCGAGGTTGTCGCACACCGCGTCGAACCCGAGATCGGCGGCGAGCGTCATCACCGTGTTCTGGGTGATGCCCTCGAGCGCGCCGGCCGACAGCGGCGGCGTGATCAGGGTGTCGTTCCGGCAGACGAACACGTTCTCGCCCGAGCACTCGGCGACCAGCCCGCTCGGTGCGAGCATCAGCGCCTCGTCGTAGCCGGCGCGCAACGCCTCGACCTTGGCCAGCGACGAGTTGACGTAGTTCCCGGTCGTCTTGGAGGCGGGCGGCATGATGTTGTGGTCGTGACGGGTCCACGACGAGGTCTTCAGACGGACCCCCTTGGTGACCGCGTCGTCGCCGAGGTATGCGCCCCACGGCCAGCAGGCGATCGCGACGTCGACCGAGCACGGCATGGTGTTGAGCCCCATCTCGCCGTAGCCGAGGTACACGATCGGGCGCACGTAGCACGACGCGAGACCGGTCGAGGCGACCGTCTCCTTGGTGGCGGCGACCAGCTCGTCGACCGAGTACGGCACCTCCATCCCCAGGATCTTCGCCGAGTTGTGCAGCCGCCGGATGTGATCGGTGAGCCGGAACACGGCCGGCCCGTCCGCGGTGAACACCCAGCGAGTGCCGCTGCTGCCCTCGAAACGGGTGGAGCCGACCAGCGCGAGGTCGGAGTTCAAGCCCATGTGGAGCTGTAGCGGCTCCGGTTCGGCGGTTTCGTCGAACGACAAGCGAACCAGAGCGGCTGCGTCT
>CBFCWS010000014.1:0-19067 GCA_965601765.1 uncultured Ilumatobacter sp.
CGAGGTCGGCACGGCATCGGTCCACGAGGCGATCGGCCGGGTCGGCTACGTCGGTACGCACATCCAGGCGATCCAGCAGGGACCCAGGATCGCCGGGTCGGCCGTCACCGTGCTCAGCCACCCGGGCGACAACATCATGATCCACGCCGCGGTCGAGGTCTGCCGCCCGGGCGACGTCCTGGTCGTCGTGAACACGGCACCGTCGACGCACGGCATGTTCGGCGACCTGCTCGCCACCTCGCTGATGGCGCACGGCGTGCGCGGCCTCGTGATCGATGCCGGCGTGCGCGACACGCTCGACCTGCGCGAGATGGGGTTCCCGGTGTGGTCACAACACGTCTCGTGTCAGGGGACGGTGAAGAACACCCCCGGCTCGGTCAACGTGCCGGTCGTGCTCGGCGGCGTCACGGTCCGACCGGGTGACGTCGTGTGTGCGGACGACGACGGCGTGGTCGTCGTCGCACGTGCCGACGCCACGTGGGCGCTCGAGCAGTCCCGGACGCGACTCGACAAGGAGGCCGCGACGCGAGCGCGGCTCGAAGCCGGCGAACTCGGGGTCGACTTCTACGGACTGCGCGGGAAGCTGGTCGCGATGGGCGTCGAGTACGTCGACGATCTCGACGATCTCGACGACGTCGACTGACGCCGGTTCAGGACCGGGGCTGCTCGACCCAGCTGACGAGGACGACACGGACCGACGACAGGTGCACCCGCATCGCTTCGCCCGCGCCGTCACCGTCGCCGGCGACGATCGCCTCGACGATGGCGGCGTGTTGCACCAGTGAGTCGCTCGAGCGACCCGGCATCGTCGCCAACCGGAACTGATGGTGGGCGCCTCGGTCGCGCAGGTTGGCGACCAGTCGGGACGCTGTCGAATGGCCGCTGATCTCGCGGATCCGTCGGTGCAGCAGACGGTTCAGCTCCGAGTAGTCGGCCTGCCGATTGTCGGAGACCGCGGCGCGCATCTCGGCGACGACCTGTGACAGCTCGGCACGTTCGGCGTCGGTCGCGCGTTCGGCGGCGCGGCGGGCGAGCAGGCCCTCGAGCACCTCGCGCGCCTCGGCGATCTCGATCGCCTCCTCGATCGGGACCCGGCGAACCGTTGCGCCCCGGTTGGTCTCGTGTACCACCAGACCCTCGGCGCCGAGCTCGACGATCGCCGCCCGGATCGCCGCCCGGCCGACCCCGTAGCGCTCCGTCAGCTGCAGCTCGATCAGCCGCTCACCAGGCGGGAAGTCGCCACTGAGGATGTCGCTGCGAAGTTGGTCGCTGACGTTCGCCATATTGTCGACAATCCTACAAGGTGCCAAACTCGGGCATGGCTCGATACGCGATCAAGACGCCGCCGCACCACGCGACATGGGCCGAGTTCCTCGACGTGTGGCGTGCTGCCGACGAGATCGAGGTGTTCGAGTCGGCGTGGAACTGGGACCACTTCTACCCGCTCGCCGAGCCGTACGACGGCCCGAACCTCGAAGGCTGGACCATGCTCGGCGCACTCGCCCAGGCGACGTCGCGGATCCGGATCGGCGCGATGGTGAACGGGATGCACCACCGGCACCCGGCGGTCACCGCCAACATGGCGGCCACGCTCGACCACATCTCGGGGGGTCGCTTCGAGCTCGGGATGGGGGCGGGGTGGAACACCATGGAGTCAGACGCCTACGGCATTCCGCTCGGCACGCTCAAGGAGCGGTCCGACCGCTTCGAGGAGGGCATGGAGGTGATCGTGTCGTTGCTGACGCGGCCGACCACCGACTTCACCGGAGCGTGGTTCGAGCTGACCGGCGCGTGGTGCGAGCCCAAGCCGCTCCAGGACCGGATCCCGATCGTGATCGGTGGCAAGGGCAGGCAACGCACGCTGCGCACCGTCGCGCGCTTCGCCGATCAGTGGGACATGACGTTCCCGTCGCAGCCGAGCGAGTGGCAGGAGCTCGACGAGGTCTTGCGGGGACACTGCGAACGGGTGGGGCGAGACCAGTCGGAGATCACCCGGTCGATCCACCTCGGTTTCGCCGAGGACGCCGACCCCGCCGCGCTGCGCGACCAGGCGGCGTCGTTCTTCGACGTCGGTGTCGACATCGTGGTCTGGTCGATGCGCGGCGCCGTCGACGCACATCGCCTCGCGCCGCTCGCCGACGCCCTCGCCTGAGGGCCTCGATCCCGGGTCAGCCGAAGTCGTAGAGTGCCTCGGGGTTGGCGACGAGCACCTTGGTGCGCGTCGCCTCGTCGGGGATCAGGTCGACGAGCAGGTCGACGAGGTCGCCGTCGTCGGGCATGTGCCGCACGTTCGGGTGCGGCCAGTCGGTGCCCCACAGCACCCGATCGGGCGCCGCCGCGACGAGGGCGCGTGCGTAGGGAACGACATCCTCGTACGGCGGCGGGCCGTCGGCGGTGAGGCGTTCGGCGCCGGAGATCTTGACCCATGCCCGCTCGTCGCGCAGCAGCTCGAGCAGGGCCTGGAACGGTGCCTGGCCGACGCCGTCGGCGGTCGGCACCCGCGCCATGTGGTCGATGACGTACGGGCACGGCATCCGGTCGAGCAGGGTGGCGTGGTCGGGCAGGTCCTTGGCATCGAAGTGCAGCACGATGTGCCAACCGAACGGCTGGACGCGGTGGACGAGCCGCCAGAACACGTCGAGCTCGGGTGCGCCGCCGAGGTGGGCGACGAAGTTGAAGCGGGTGGCGCGCACGCCGGCGTCGTGCAGCTCGGCGAGGTCGGCGTCGGAGAACGACTCGTCGATCATCGCGACCCCTGCGTACCTCCCCCGGCCGCGCCGCAGGGCGTCGACCATCGCGGCGTTGTCGGTGCCGTGGCACGAGGCCTGGACGAACACGGCACGTGACAGCCCGAGGCACTGCTGCAACCGCTCGAAGTCGTCGATGCCGGAGTCCGGCGGTGTGTACGAGCGGTCGGCGGAGAAGGGGAACCGGGCGGCGGGTCCGAACACGTGGCAGTGCGCGTCGGTGGCGCCCGGCGGGGGTGTCCAGCGCCGTGGCGGGTGCGGGCTGGGGTGCGGGCCGGGGATCGGCTTCGGTTCGGGTGGGCTCATCTCGTGGCTCTCGATCGTCGGTGCGTCGACGCCGCCTCAGTGCTCGGCCGCGAACACGGTGCCGTCCATCAGCTTGCGGGCGGTGCGGATGATGCCGGCGCGGCGGACGACGGGCGTGTCGCCGTCGGCGTCGACCTCGATCGCAGTGGTGAACGTGCCGGTCGGGTGCTCGCACGTCAGCATCCCGTCGGCGCCGGCGCCCGGACGCGTCACGTCGGCGGCGGGCGTCCCCGGCAGCAACGCAGAGGTGGCCACCGAGACCGCGCCGAACACGCCGATCGCCTCGTGGCAGCGGTGCGGGATGAAGGTGCGGGTCGAGATGTCGCCGCCCGCCGTCGGCGCGGACACCATCGTGAGCTTCGGCACGGTCGTGTCGGTGACGTCGCCGAGCTGCATCAGCCGCCCGGCGCCGAGTCGGATCGACTCGAGTCGGGCCCGCAGCACATGGTCGGCTTCGAGCTCTGCTGGTGACTCGGTGCCCCGGATCCCGAGATCGTCGGCGCGCATCACGACGACCGGCATCCCGTTGTCGATCGCCGTGACCTCGACGCCGTCGATCGTGTCGACCGTGTTGCCCGTCGGCAGCAGTGCCCCGCACGTCCCGCCGGCGATGTCCTCGAAGTCGAGCTGGACCGGTGCGGCCGTGCCCGGCACGCCGTCGATCGACGTCTCGCCGCGGTACACCGGCATACCGTCCTCGAGCCGAACCGCCGCGGTGGCGATCGAGTCGGTGTTGACCATGTACACCCGCACCGACGTGGTGTCGTCGGCGCCGGGGGCGACGATGCCGCGCTCGATCGCGAACGGGGCCGTGGCAGCGAGCAGGTTGCCGCAGTTCTGACGGTCGCTCACGAGTGGTTGGTCGACGCTCACCTGCAGGAACAGGTAGTCGATGTCTGCATCGGGACGGTTGCTCGGGCCGACGACGGCGACCTTGCTGGTGAGCGGCGTGGCGCCGCCGACCCCGTCGATCTGACGGATGTCGGGCGATCCCATGATCCGGAGCAGCACGCCGTCGCGCTCGTCCGGGTCGACGGGGAGATCGTCGGCGACGAAGAACGCGCCCTTCGAGGTCCCGCCCCGCATCAGCATGCACCGCACTCCGGTCACCGGACCATTGTGGCGTCATCTGCCGGATTGTCAACAATCCGGGAGGTTCGTCAACCAGTCGGCCAGCAGTGTCGACACGGCGTCCGGCCACTCGAGCGTGACCATGTGGCCGGAGTCCTCGATCACCTCGAGGCGGCCGCCCGGGATCGACGCGGCGATCCGCTCGTGCTGCTCGACGGGGCTCCACTCGTCGTGTCGGCCGACGACGACGAGCGTCGGCACCGTGATCGTCCCGAGCAGGGGTGTCGCGTCGGGCCGATGGAGCAGGGCCCTGATGTGGCGGGCGTGCTGGGCCGGGGTGGCGCGCATCACCATGTCGCGGAGCGGTTGCATGAACGCCACATCGGAGCGCCGGTCGGGATGCACCATCCGGGGCAGCCACGCGTCGGCGAGCGCTTCCATGCCGGCGTTCGCCGCGATGTCGAGCATTCGCTGCCGTCCCGTCTGCTCGTCGGGCTCCGCGGGGTGGGCCCCGGTGTCGAGCACGACGAGGGACGCCACGCGTTCGGGCGCATGTCGCCAGACCTCGAACGCGACCCGTCCGCCCATCGAGTGGCCGAACACGTCGACGCGGCCATCGAGGGTCGCGAGCGCGGCGGCCGCCATGTCGCCGAGATCGTCGAACCCGGCCAGGTCGGCGATGGTGACGTCGGCGATGTCGTCGAGTGCCGCCATCTGGGCGGTCCAGACGAGCTCGTCGCAGAGCAGCCCGGGCAGCGCCAGCACGCGGCGCCGCGTCGCCGCCACGCGTCAGCCCCAGACGTCGTCGGCGACCTCGACGACGAGTCGCAGCTTGGCCCACTGGTCGGCCTCGGTTATCTCGTTGCCGTGCACGGTGCTCGAGAAGCCGCACTGCGGGCTCAGGCACATCTGCTCGAGGTCGACGTAGGACGCGGCCTCGTGGATGCGGGTGGTGAGGAGGTCCCTGTCCTCGAGCTCGGGCGTCTTCGACGTCACCAGGCCGAGCACGAGCGTCTTGTCCTTCGGGAAGAACCGCAGCGGGGCGAAGTCGCCCGACCGTTCGTCGTCGTCCTCGAGGAAGTAGGCGTCGACGTCGATCTCGTTGAACAGCACCTCGGCGACCGCCTCGTAGCCGCCGCTGGCGAAGTGGGTGCTGCGGAAGTTGCCGCGACAGAGGTGGATGCCGACCGTGAGATCGTCGGGTCGGTCGGCGAGGGCACTGTTGATCAGTGCCGCGTAGGTGCGGGGGAGTTCGTCGGGATCGTCGCCTCGATCGATCGCTCCCTGCCGCATCACCGGATCGCAGAGATAGGCCAGGTTCGTGTCGTCGAGTTGGAGATAGCGGCATCCCGCTGCGTAGAGCCGGCTGATCTCGTCGCGGTAGCAGCGGGCCAGGTCGTCGAAGAACTCGTCGAGATCGGGGTACGACTCGATGTCGATGCCGCCGCGGCCGCCGCGGAAGTGCACCATGGTCGGTGAGGGGATCGACACCTTCGGCGTCCGGGTCGTGTGCTCGGCGACGAACGCGAAGTCGTCGACCTGGATCGGTCGGACGTGTCGCAGCTTGCCGGTGACGGTGATCTTGGGCGGCGCCTGGTGGACGGTCTCCTGGGAATCGGAGCTGGCGTCGATCATCCCGCTGACGGTGACCCCGTCGAGCTGCTTCAGGAAGTCGAGGTGGAACCACTCGCGTCGGAACTCGCCGTCGGTGATGCTCTCGATCCCGGTGTCCTCGAGCCGGGGGATCATCGCGGCGATGGCGTCGTCCTCGACACGGCGCAGTTCGGCGTCGTCGATCTCGCCGATGGCGCGACGTCGGCGGGCGTCGAGCACGGCGGCCGGCCGCAGGAGGCTGCCGACGTGGTCGGCTCGGAATGGCGGATTGATCTGCGACATCGTCGTCCTTCCGGGTCGGGATCCGACGGTTCGGGCCCGCTGTCGGCCGATTGTAGACAATGTTGTCGACAGCGCCGGGCTCGGACCGGATCGTGACGAGCCGGCACGACCGGCCGCGAACCGGTTGTCAACATGATTGTGGACAATCTCGTCCGGGATGCCTAAGGTGTCACCAGACGCCGCGTGCCCGTGCGGTCGTCGGGGGCGATCGAAGGGTCGCATCACGTACCTGAGGGGGACAACAGAATGAGGAATCAGCGAACGCGACGAGTCGTGCGCAGTGCCGCCGTACTCGTCACCTTGGCCGTCGCCGCCGCCGCGTGCGGTGGCGACGATGACGACGACGCGTCGTCCGACACCGAGGCCACCGAGGAAACCGAAGCGCCGGAGGAAACCGAAGCGCCGGAGGAAACCGAAGCGCCGGAGGAAACCGAAGCGCCCGAGGAAACCGAAGCGCCCGAGGAAACCGAAGCGCCCGAGGAAACCGATGCACCCGAGGCCACGGATGCGCCGGCGGACCTCGAGCAGTCCGAGCTCAAGCTCGGACTGATCCCGATCGCCGACGTCGCGCCGGTCTTCATCGGGATCGAGCGCGGCTTCTTCGAGGAGGAGGGCCTGACGGTCACGACGGAGTTCGCCGCCGGGGGTGCGGCCGCGATCCCGGCCCTCCAGTCGGGCGACATCGACCTCGCGTTCGGCGGGTACCCGTCCACCTACAAGGCGATCGAAGCCGGTATCCCGCTCGTCGTCACGCAGGAAGCGGTCGAAGGCGCCCCGATGTTCGCGGGCTTCTACTCGATGCCCGACTCCGGCATCGTCGAGGCGGCCGACATGGCCGGCGCCACCGTGGCGGTCAACACCTTGGACAACATCGTCCAGATGGCCCTCGAGATCGAGCTCCAGAACGCAGGGCTCACCCTCGACGACGTCACCCTCGTCGAGATCCCGTTCCCCGAACAGACCGCCGCACTCGAGCTGGGCAACGTCGACGTGATCTCGGTCGTCGAGCCGTTCGGCACGATCGCCCGCACGACGCTCGACGCCAACTTCGTCGGCGACATGTTCGACGAACAGCTCGAAGGCTTCCCGGTCGCCGGCTGGCAGGTCACCGAGGAGTTCGCAGCGGCGAACCCCAACACCATCGCCGCGTTCAACCGGGCCTTCGCCAAGGCGACCGACGTCGCGGTCAACGAAGAGGGCGCGCTCGCGGCGATCGTTCCGACGTACACGTCGGCATCGCCGGAGCTGGCCGAGACGCTGAACTACCCGAACATGATCTCGGGGCTCGACGTCGAGACGCTCCAGCAGGTGCCCGACCTGATGCTCGAGCAGGGCCTGCTCAACGAGGCGATCAACGCCGCCGACCACGCGCTCGGCTGAGACCGGTCGCCGGTACCTGATGCAAGCACCCCGACGGCTCCGCAGCATGCCGACGGCATGGACCCGCGGAGCCGCCGGGGTGCTGATCGCATTCGCCATCGTCGAGTTCCTGACCCGAGCGGAGTTCGTCAATCCCGCGTACGTCCCCCCGGCATCGTCCGTGGTCGCCGAGACGGTCCGCCTGTTCGGCGACAGCGAGTTCTGGGGAGCACTCGGCGCCACCCTGTGGGCAGCGGCGTACGGCCTGGCGCGTGCGATCATCATCGCCGTACCGCTCGGCCTGATCCTCGGCCTGTCGCGTTGGGCGTACCGGGCCGCCATCACCGTGGTCGAGCTCCTCCGCCCGATCCCGTCGGTGGCGCTGATCCCGCTCGCCATCCTGCTCTTCGGGACCGGCACGTCGATGAAGGCCTTCCTCGTCACCTACGCCTGTCTCTGGCCGATCCTGTTCAACACCATCTACGGCGTCCACGACGTCGACCGGGTCGGCGTCGACACCGCCAGGGTGTTCGGTCTCGGATGGTTCAAGCGGGCGGCGCGGGTGAACTTCCCGGCCGCCTCGCCGTTCATCTACACCGGCATCAAGATCGCCGTGTCGGTCGCGCTCATCCTTGCGATCGGTGCCGAGATCGTGGCAGGTGGATCGAGTGGTCTCGGCATCGAGATGGGCGAGGCGCGTGCGCTCGGCAACCTCAAGCTCTCCTACGCCTATGTCACCGTCACCGGCATCGTCGGGCTGCTGCTCTACATCGTGATGGAGGCCATCGAGCGGCGGTTGTTCCGGTGGAGGAGCGTGTGAGCGACCTCGTCGACACCGAGATGGCCGTGGTGATGTCTGACGGGCCGCTGTGGCGTTGGATGAGCGTCGACCGGCTCGCCGACATCGGCCTCCGTCTCGCCGTGCTGGGCGGGGTGTTCGTCTTCTGGCTGCTCGCCACCCGTGCCGCGGATTCGATCTTCTTCCCGGTGCCGACCGAGGTGCTCCCTGCGGTGTGGAACGACTGGTTGGCCGACTCGGCGACCTGGCAGGACAACATCGTGCCGAGCGTGATCCGCCTCCTCTACGGCTTCGTGCTCGCCGCCGTCGTGTCGATCGCGCTCGGCCTGGCGATCGGTCGTTCGACCTTGCTCCGTGAGATGCTGGAACCGACGATCCACTTCCTGCGGGCGATCCCGCCGCCCGCCCTGCTGCCGCTGTTCCTGATCATCTTCGGCATCGGCGACCTGCAGAAGGTGATGGTCATCGCTTTCGGCGTCGCCCCGCCGATCCTGCTCAACTCGATCGACGGGGCCCGCGGGGTCGACCAGCTCCACCTCGATTCGGCGGCGGCGTTCCAGATCGGCCGACGCGGCCGGATCACCAGGGTCATCTTCCCGGCGGCCGCCCCGAACGTGTTCGCCGGTCTGCGGGTCTCGATGTCGCTCGCCGTCATCCTCATGGTGATCTCCGAGCTCGTCGCCGCCACCGACGGGATCGGGTTCCGCATCATGCGGGACTCGCGCAACTTCGCGTACGTCGACATGTGGGCCGGTCTCGTCGTCCTCGCGATCCTCGGCATCGTCCTGAACGCCGGATTGACGCTGCTCGAGCGTCGCGTACTCAGATGGAGGCTGTTGTGACCACACTCCTGTCGGCGGACGACATCCATCACACCTACAGCCCCGGCAAGCCCGAGGAACACCGGGCGCTCGGCGGCATCTCGTTCTCGGTCGAGGAGGGTGAGTTCGTGTCGATCGTCGGCCCGTCCGGCTGCGGCAAGACCACCCTGATGCGCTGCCTGTCCGGGCTCATGCAGCCGACCGCCGGCACTGTCTCGATGGAGGGTCGCACGATCTCGGCCGTGCCGGACGACCTCACCCTCGTCTTCCAGGACTACAGCCGGTCGCTGTATCCGTGGCTCCGCGTCGCGGACAACGTCGAGTTCCCGCTCAAGGACCATCGCCTGCCCCGCGCGGAACGTCGCGAGCGGGTCGCCCAGGCGCTGGCCGACGTCGGCCTGACCGGTCACGAGACGAAGTACCCGCGGCAGCTCTCGGGCGGCATGCAGCAGCGCGTGGCGATCGCCCGTGCGCTCGCGTATCGGCCGTCGATGCTGCTGATGGACGAGCCGTACGCGTCGGTCGACGCCCAGACCCGCGAATCGCTCGAGGACATGCTGCTCGACGTGTGGGAACGTCGCAACAAGACCGTGCTGTTCGTGACCCACGACATCGACGAGAGCGTCTATCTGGCAGATCGCGTCCTCGTGCTGTCGAAGGGCCCGTCACGGGTGATCGCCGACATCCCCGTCGACATCGCCCGGCCCCGTGATCAGATCGACACCAAGGCCGCCCCCAGGTTCGTCGAGCTCCGTGCGGAAGTCGCGAGACTGATCCGCGACGCCGGCAGCGACCCGACCTGAATCGACCATCGGAGACACCATGGCCATCGACAAACCGTATGCGGACATCCCCGGCACCACGATCTTCGACGCCGACCAGTCCCGCAAGGGGTACTGGCTGAACCAGTTCTGCATGTCGCTGATGCGGGCCGAGAACCGCGAGCGATTCAAGGCCGACGAGCGGGCGTACCTCGACGAGTGGGACATGACCGAGGAACAGAAGCGCGGGGTGCTCGACCGCGACCTCAACCGCCTCATCTCGCTCGGCGGCAACATCTACTTCCTCGCCAAGATCGGCGCGACCGACGGACTCAGCTTCCAGCAGATGGCCGGTTCGATGACCGGGATGACCGAGGACGAGTACCGGGCGATGATGGTCGGCGGCGGTCGTCCGATCGAGGGCAACCGGTACGTCGGCGAGCAGGGCGGCGACCGCTGATGGCCCACATCTCCGCATCCGTCTACACGTCGCACGTGCCGGCGATCGGCGCCGCCCTCGACCTCGGCAAGTCCGACGAGCCCTACTGGCGGCCCTTGTTCGCCGGATACGAACCGTCCAAGGAGTGGATGCAGGAGCACACCCCCGACGTGATCTTCCTCGTGTTCAACGATCACGCCACCGCGTTCAGCCTCGAGATGATCCCGACGTTCGCGATCGGCACCGCGGCGTCGTTCGCCGTCGCCGACGAGGGTTGGGGGCCGCGCCCGGTGCCCGACGTCGTCGGGCATCCCGACCTCGCGGCGCACATCGCCCACTCGGTGATCCAGCAGGACTTCGATCTGACGATCGTCAACAAGATGGACGTCGATCACGGCCTCACCGTGCCGTTGTCGCTGATGTTCGGCCAGCCCGACGAGTGGCCGTGTCCGGTGATCCCGTTCGCCGTCAACGTCGTGCAGTACCCGGTGCCGTCGGGTCGGCGGTGCCTCGAGCTCGGCAAGGCGATCCGCCGTGCGATCGAGTCGTACGACACGCCGCTGAACGTCCAGATCTGGGGGACGGGTGGCATGAGCCATCAGCTCCAGGGGCCGCGGGCCGGGCTGATCAACGCCGAGTTCGACCATGCGTTCCTCGACGAGCTGATCGCCGACCCCGAGCACCTCGCCGGGAAACCACACATCGAGTACGTGCGCGAGGCCGGTTCCGAGGGAATCGAGTTGGTCATGTGGCTGGCCGCCAGGGGCGCGATGTCCGATCTCGCCGGCGGAGCGGCACCGACCGTTCGACACCGCTTCTACCATGTCCCCGCCAGCAACACTGCGGTGGGGCACCTGATCCTGGAGGAAACCACGTGAGCATCGGCGTCGCCCTCGCCGGAGCGGGAGCATTCGGCATCAAGCACCTCGACGCGATGAGCCAGATCGAGGATGTGAACGTGGTCTCGGTCGTCGGCCGGACGCTCGAACCGACCCGTGAGGTCGCCGAGCGGTACGGGATCGATCACGTCACCACCGATCTGGCGGAGAGCCTGGCGCTCAGCGAGGTCGATGCGGTCGTCCTCGCCACGCCGACCCAGATGCACGCCGAGCAGAGCATCGCCTGCCTCGAGGCCGGCAAGCACGTCGAGGTGGAGATCCCGCTCTGCGACAACCTCGCCGACGGGCGGCGCGTCGTGGAGGCCCAGCAGCGAACCGGCCTCGTCGCGATGGTCGGTCACACGCGACGCTTCAACCCGAGCCACCAGTGGATCCATCGCCGCGTCGCGTCCGGCGAGCTCGACATCCAACAGATGGACGTGCAGACCTACTTCTTCCGGCGCACCAACACGAACGCGCTCGGCCAGCCGCGGAGCTGGACCGATCACCTGCTCTGGCACCACGCCGCCCACACGGTCGACCTGTTCGCCTATCAGGCCGGCAGCCCGATCGTCGACGCCCACGCGATGCAGGGGCCGATCCACCCCGAACTCGGCATCGCGATGGACATGTCGATCCAGCTGCGCACCGAGTCCGAGGCGATCTGCACCCTGTCGCTGTCGTTCAACAACGACGGCCCCTTCGGGACGTTCTTCCGCTACATCGGCGACACCGGGACGTACATCGCCCGCTACGACGACCTCGTCGACGGTCGCGAGGAACCGATCGACGTGTCGAAGGTCGACGTGTCGACGAACGGCATCGAGCTGCAGGATCGCGAGTTCTTCGCCGCGATCCGAGAGGGTCGTCAGCCGAACAGCAGTGTCCACGACGTGCTGCCGTGCTACGAGGTGCTCGACCGCCTCGAACGCCAGCTCGCCGGTTGACCTGATCGGAACCCGGTGCGCTGCCGGGTCGAGGTCGTCCTCGGCCCGTGTGGGCCTCGTCGGCGAGTGCACGGTCGTCGAACGAGAGCGCGAGGTTGCCGCCGACGGGCAACCCGCGACACAGCAGGTCGAGCGTCCCGGTCGGTGCGGCGCCGATCGTGACGACCCGGTTCGACCTGCCACGGGTCGCCGTCGACGTCCTTGCTGCGTGCAACGTCGAGCACCGGAGCCGACCGATCGTCGACCACAGCCTCCAGCACTCGAGCCAGCCGATCCGGCGTCTCGCAGCGGTGTCGCGAGGGGAGCTCACACGACGCGGTCGGAAAAGATTCCGCTGGATGAGATCTCGGCGATGCCCTAGGGTTCCGTTGAGCACGGGTGGCTGCGGACTCGCCCGTGCGGGGAAGGAGCACGAGCGTGCCAACCACACCGAAGTCGCCGGGGGTGTACATCGAGGAGGTCCCGAGCGGCGTGCGCACCATCGTCGGTGTCGCGACCTCGATCACCGCCTTCGTGGGTCGGACGCGGCGCGGCTCGGTCGACGAACCGATCCGGTGCGACAGCTGGGCCGACTTCGAGCGAGCGTGCGGTGGGCTCTGGGAGTCGTCCGAACTGACCTACTCGGTCGCCCAGTACTTCGGCAACGGGGGCGCCACCGCCATGGTGTCGCGAGTCGTCGACGGTGCGGCTGCGGCGTCGACGGTCTCACTCGGCGGGCCGGGCGGCGCGCTCGACGTCGCTGCCGCGAGCCCCGGCGCATGGGGCGACCGGCTTCGCATCACGGTGAGCCACGGTGGCCCGGCCGGGTCGATCGATCACACCGCCGACACGAACACCTTCCACCTGACCGTCGACGAGATCGACCCCGAGCAGCTCGCGGTCACCGGCGACTACGACCGGGCCGTCGTGGCTCGCGAGACCTACTCGAACGTCAGCGTGGTCGCGGGGTCCGACCGCGATGTCGCCTCGATCGTCGAGGCGATGTCGGCACTCGTCCGGGTGACCGCCGTCCCGACCCAGCGTCCGGATGCGGTCACCGCCGAGCCGCTGAACGGCGGGCTCGACGGCGGTGCCACGTCGGCGACCGGTGACTACACCCCGGCGATCGATCGGCTCGACCTCGCCGACCTCGTCAACCTCGTCGTCGTACCCCCGCCGAGCCGCCAGCAGGACACGCCGCTCGCCATCTGGACCGAGGCGGAGCGGTGGGCGACCGAACACCGGGCCGTGCTGCTCGTCGACCCGCCGTCGACGTGGACGACGGCTGCGGACGCCGCGGCGCTCACCGGGCTCGACAGCCTCCGCAGCGCGAACACCGCCTTCTACCACCCGCGCCTCGTCGCCGCGGACGCGCGCCAGAGCAACCTCGCCCGACCGTTCGCGCCGTCCGGCGCGATCGCCGGCGTCATCGCCCGGACCGATGCCGATCGTGGGGTCTGGAAGGCGCCCGCCGGCGTCGAGGCGACCGTCAACGGCATCGCACGCTTCGAGCACCAGCTCACCGAGGCCGACATCGGCGTCGTCAACGCGAGGGGCGTCAACGCGCTCCGCTCGCTCCAGCCCGGCGGCCCCGTGGTCTGGGGCGCCCGTACGGGCCGGGGTGCCGACACCATGGCATCGGAATGGAAGTACCTCCCCGTGAGGCGGCTCGCGCTCTACCTCGAGGAGTCGCTGTTCCGCGGCATGCACTGGGCGGTGTTCGAGCCGAACGACCATCGTCTCTGGGGTGAGATCCGGATGGCTGTCGAGTCGTTCATGAACGGGTTGTTCCGCGCCGGGGCGTTCGCCGGGCAGACGCCGAGAGAGGCGTACTCCGTCGTGTGTGACTCGACCACGACGACCCAGGCCGACATCGACGCCGGCATCGTCAACATCCTCGTCGGATTCGCACCGCTCAAGCCGGCCGAGTTCGTCGTGCTCAGCTTCCAGCAGATCGCCGGCCAGGTCGGGACCTGACGCAGGAGGGACATCCCCATGCCACCCACGCTCACCGCTCCAGGGGTCTACGTCCAGGAGATCCCGTCCGGCAGCCGATCGATCACCGGTGTCGCCACCTCGCTCACCGCCTTCGTCGGCCCGGCCTCGCGCGGACCCGTCGACGAGCCGACCAAGGTGTCGAGCTGGTCCGAGTTCGAGCTCGTGTTCGGCGGTCTGGCGCCCGCCAGCACGATGACGCAGACCGTCCGCCACTACTTCCAGAACGGCGGGTCAGAGGCCCTCGTGGTGAGGGTGACGAACAACGAGCTGCTCGTCCTGACCGCGACGCCCGAGGCGACGGCCGTCGCCGGGTTCGACCGCATGCGTGCCACGGTGGCACCGGGGGCCGGCACTGCGTTCGACCTCACGATCGACCTGCTCGACGACAGCGGCGCCGTGATCGACGACGGCGATGCCTACACGGCGACCGTCGCCCTCGACACGGCAGCGCCCGACCTCGCGGCGATCGACGCCATGGCCACGGGACACGGCGCCCCGGTCGTGCTGGTCACCGCGAGCGGCGACTTCCCGACCGTCGTCCCGGCCGCCGGCGCGACCGAGTCGCTCCCGCACTCGCCGGGCCTGGTCCTGTTGGGTGCAGGGGCGACCACCGCAGCGGGCGGGGTGGCCGTCGGGCTGCACGTCGCTGCGACGTCGGCGGCCGAGGGCGTGGCCGGCTTCGACCACGTGGTCCTCACCGTCGCCAACAGCAATCCCGGCGCCGGGACGTTCGATCTCACGATCGAGCTGGTCGACGGCGCCGGGACCGTTCTCGAGGACTCGGCGACCGACCCCTATTCGGTGACGGTCGCCGGCATCGACGTCACCGCCGACTACACCGCCGCGATCGCGGGCGCAGTGACCGCGACGGCACCGGCCGTCCAGCCGATCAGCGTCGTCGGGGCGACGCCGTCGTCCGTACCGGTCGACGGCGCGACCGACTCCGTCGCCGGCGCCGCCGGGCACGTCGCCACCGTGGCGACCCACGAGGTCGTACTCGAGGCGTCGAGCCCCGGCGCATGGGGGAACGGGCTCCAGGCGACGGCGGTCTACGAGGACGCGCTCCGCGATGCATTCCACCTCCGCATCGCCGAGGTGGCGATCGACGGCACCGTCGTGCGCGAGGAGTTCTTCTACAACGTGTCCACCGACCCGATGGCGGCGGGTGCGGTCGAGCGGGTGCTCGCGGAGCAGTCGCAACTGGCCCGTGAGCGATCGACCGCGACCCTGACCGCGTTGCCCGCCGGCGTGCCGGAGGGCACCTCGCTCGCCGGCGGCGCCGACGGTGGGACGCCCCGCATCACCGAGGACATCCGCGGCAGCGCCGCCGACCGGACCGGCATCGAGGCGCTCGTGGAGGCCGACCTCTTCAACATGCTCTGCGTGCCGCTCCCGAGCTGGAGCACCGCAGACGCCGGACACCTTGCGATGTGGAGCGCAGCGATCGACTTCTGCGACGAGCACCGGGCGGTCGCGCTGATCGATCCGCCGTCCGAGTGGACCACGGCGGCCGCCGCCGTCGCCGGCGCCAACACGCTCACGCTCCGGCACGAGAACGCCGCGCTGTACTTCCCCCGCGTCTCGGTCCCCGATCCCCTGACCGAGAACCGACTCGCCGACTTCCCACCCTGTGGTGTCGTCGCCGGCGCGATCGCCGCCACCGACGCGAGCCGCGGCGTCTGGAAGGCGCCCGCCGGCATCGATGTCACCCTTCGGGGCGTCCCGAAGCTCGCGCTGAAGCTCACCGATCCGCAACAGGGCGACCTCAACCAGCTCGGCATCAACTGCCTGCGGACCTTCCCGGTGTACGGGCGGGTGATCTGGGGCGCCCGAACGCTGCGCGGCGCCGACGTGCTCGCGTCGGAGTGGAAGTACCTGCCCGTCCGGCGGCTCGCGCTCTACCTCCAGGAGAGCCTGTATCGCGGCACGACCTGGGCGGTGTTCGAGGGCAACGCCGAGCCCCTCTGGTCGCAGCTCCGGCTCAGCGTCGGGGCCTTCATGCAGCAGCTCTTCGTGCAGGGCGCCTTCCAGGGTGCGTCGGCCTCCGAGGCGTACTTCGTGAAGTGCGACGGCGAGACCACGACCCAGGGCGACCGCGACCGCGGGATCGTCAACGTGCTGGTCGGGTTCGCCCCGCTCAAGCCCGCCGAGTTCGTCATCATCAAGCTGCAGCAGAGCGCCGCCCAGACCGGATCGTGAGGAGCATCCCGTGGCCGAGTTCACCGTCAACACCCACCGTTTCGACCCCTACAAGAACTTCAAGTTCCGCGTGAAGTGGGACGGGCGCTACGTCGCGGGCGTCAACAAGATGAGTCCGCTGAAGCGGATGACCGAGGTCATCGACCACCGTTCGGGCGGACAGAACAACACCGTCTACCGCTCGCCCGGCCAGACGAAGTACGAGGCGGTGACCCTCGAGCAGGGCGTCACGCACGACGTGATGTTCGAGCAGTGGGCCAACAAGGTCTGGAACCACGGGGCGACGGCGGGCGCCGAGGTGTCGCTCAAGGACTTCCGCAAGAACATCATCCTCGAGCTGCTGAACGAAGCCGGACAGACCGTGATGACGTATCGGCTCTACCGATGCTGGGTGAGCGAGTACCAGGCGATGCCCGAGCTCGACGCCAGCGGGAACGCCGTGGCGATCCGCACGCTCAAGCTCGAGACCGAAGGCTGGGACCGCGACCTCGCGGTCGTCGAGCCGGAGGAACCGAGCTACAGCATCCCGGAATGACGACCGGCGCACCGACGTGGCAGAGAGGCTGACGCCGAGCGACGTCCTCGAGCTGTGGGAGTCGGGCCGTGACGCCGACCCGCTCGGCCGGGCGACGCGGGTCTGGCACGTCGTCAGCGGCGTGCCGGTCGCGGACCTCGAGCGGCTCCCGGTCGGCCGGCGCGACCGAGCCCTGTTGGAGAGCCGGATCGCGACGTTCGGGTCCGCTGCGCCGTCGTTCGTCGAGTGCCCGGCGTGCTCGCAGGAGCTCGAGTTCGAGCTCGACCTGCGCGACCTCGTCATCGATCCGCCCGGACCGGACGCCGGGATCCACTCCCTCGAGCACGGCGACTGGACGGTCGAGTTCCGGCTCCCGACCATCGACGATCTCGCGAGGGTGGCAGCCGACGGTGGCGGGACCACCGACCTGTTGGATCGCTGCGTGGTGTCCGTCGAGCTCGCCGGAGAACCACAGCCGATCGAGTCGGCGACGGAGATCGCCGACGCGCTCGACGTCGAGATGCGCCGCCTCGACCCCCAGGCCGAGCTCGACCTGAAGCTCGACTGTGCAGCGTGCGACCACCATTGGTCGGTCGTGTTCGACATCGCCCACTTCTACTGGCGCGAGCTCGAGCTCGAGGCGAGCCGAGTGCTCGGTGAGGTCCACCTCCTCGCGAGCGCGTACTCGTGGTCGGAGTCCGAGATCCTCTCGCTCAGCCCGGCACGGCGCCGGGCCTACCTCTCGAGGCTCGGCTCCTGATGGCCGGGTATCTCGCATCGCTGCTGGCGAGGGCGACACCGCCCGGTCTCGCGCCGCGCGTGCTCGCCGCCGACGTGCTCGCCGCGACCGCGCTCGACGAGCCGGCCGTCGATCCGCCGGCCGATCCGCCCCCGGCCGACGCGCCGCCGACCGAGGCGTCGTCCACGTCTCCTCGGTCGACCGGACATGAGGCACCGCGCACCGAGCAGCGCCCCGCAGTGGCAGCGCCACCCGTCGCCCCACGACCCGATGTGGCTCGGCCCGAGCAGACGCGCGACCAGCCGGCGCCGATCGCGGCCCGCGTCGAGGCGCCGCCGGAAGCGCGTCGCGAACCAGCCGAGACGATCGTCGAGGAGGCGCGGTCGGTCGAGCCGCGGCCGCCCGACGTCGAGCGCGAGATCGTGGTGTCCGAGACGATCGTCGAGGAGGCGCGGACGGTCGAGCCGGCGGCGGTGGCGCAACCCGACCCGATCCGCCACGACGTCGTCGAACCGCTCGCCCGGGCGGTCGTCGAACCCCTCCCGACCGCCGAAGCGGTCGACGCCCCCGACCGGCGCGATCCGGCCCCGGTCGAGGCGACGGCGCCGACCGTCAGCGTCCGCATCGGCAGGATCGTGGTCCAACCGCCCCCGGCCCGTGGCCCGTCGGCCCCCGTCCGGCGTCCACGATCGCCGCACCGGACGCTCGACGACTACCTCTCGGAGCGTGGGGCGTGAGCAATTGGCTCGGCGTGGCCACCGTGACCGGTGCACTCGGCGCTCGTATCCGAGCGCACCTGAGCGAGGCCGGTCTCGCGTTCGACGTCACGCTCACCCATCCCGCAGATGCCGACACCGAGGGCGTGTTCGTCCACCTCTACAGCGTCCTGCCGAACGCTGCGCTGCGGAACGACTCGCTTCCCGACCGATCGCCGGACGGCACGGTGCTGGTTCCGCCCAAGCTGGCGCTCGACCTCTACTACCAGGTCACGTTCGTCGGCGCGCCGGCGTCCCTCGACGTCGAGCGGATGGCCGGCGCCGTCATGACCGGGCTGCACGCGCACCCGCGGTTCGCGCCCGCCGAGATCCGCGACTTCGTCGCGGCGCAGCCGGCCGGGTCGACGCTCAGCGCCTCGGATCTCGCCGACCAGGTCGAGCAGGTCCGGATCACCCCGCTGAGCTCCGACGTCGAGGAACTGAGCCGACTGTGGGGCATGTCGCAGCGGAACTTCCACCGGTTGAGCGTGCTCTACCGGGTCTCGTCGGTGGTGCTCGAACCCGACGTGCCGACCACGTCGCCGTTGCCGGTGACCGACCGCGTCGTCACGGTCTCGCAGCTCCGACAGCCGCGGGTCGCATCGGTGACGTCGTCGGCTCGTGACGTCGCCGTGGTCGAGTTCGGTGAGGTCGTCGTGGTCGCCGGCGAGGCGTTGCGTGGCAGCGTCACCGAGGTCGTGCTCGGCGAGCAGAGTCGTTCGCCGGCCACCGAGACCGACGTCGAGCTCCGCGTCCCGTTCGACGCCGCGTCGACACTGCGGGCCGGCGTCTACGCGCTCCAGGTCCGCCACCGGATCGAAGGTCAACAATCCCGCGTTAATATCGGCAATCGTAACGA
>CBFCWS010000015.1:0-18782 GCA_965601765.1 uncultured Ilumatobacter sp.
TGGGCTCGCCGCCGCCGCCGCGGTGATCCGCGGTCGGACCCGCAGCGCGATCGTGAGCGGTGTGCTCGGCGGGTTGTCGTTGCTCGCCTTCCTGACCGTCGACGAGGTGCCCGAGCCGCTGACGAAGTCGGTGCCGTTCGTGCTGACCCTGGTGGTGCTCGCCACGGCGTCGCAACGACTCCGACCACCCGCGTACATCGGTCGCCCCTTCAGATCCGGCGAAGAGCACTAGACCACCGCCCGACCGACCTCGGCCCGCGGTCGGTCGCCGGTCAGTCCCCGGTGCGCTCGTAGGTGGCGGTGATCGTCGACTCGGCGACGACGTGCTCGCCGATCGCGCCCGCGAGCCGGCGTCCGTCGAGACCCGTTTCGAGCCCGAGCTCCGCGTCGAGCGCGAACAGCGTGAAGACGTAGCGGTGCGGGCCGTCGCCGACCGGCGGACACGGACCGAACCACTCCAGCGTGCCGGCGTCGTTCGTCCCGTAGGTCGCTGCGCCGTCGCCGCCAATGATCTCCGGGGCGTCGGCCGCCACGCCGTACACGAGCCAGTGGACGAAGGGGTCGTCGGTCGGGGCATCCGGGTCGTCGACGACGAACGCGAGCTCGGCGACGCCTTCGGGAACGCCGCCGATGGCGACCACCGGCACGCGGTTGTCGCCATCGCACTGCTCGGCCACACCACCGGCCCCGAACTCGACCGGGATCGGCGCACCGTCCTCGATGTCGGTGATCGTGAACGAGAGCTCGACCGGCGCCGCCGTCGTCTCGGGCGCGGCGGTGGTCTCGGGCGCGGCGGTGGTCTCGGGCGCCGCCGTCGTCTCCGGTGCCGCCGTCGTCTCCGGTGCCGCCGTCGTCTCGGATGCCGCCGTGGTCTCCGACGCCGGCGTGGTCTCCGAGGCCACGGTGGTGTCGGGCGCCGTGTCGGACTCGTCGTCGTCGCCCAGCGACACCGCCAGCACCGCGCCGACCAGACCGACCACCGCCACGACACCGACGATCAACGGCCACCGTGAACCGGACCCACCGGTGGCGCCCCCGGTTCCCGTCGATGCATCGGACATGCCCGCACTCTAGGCAGGCCGTGCCGAGCGGAGATCGATGCCGTCAGCCGGAGGCGGCGCGATCCCACCGGGAGCGGGACGAGCCGCCGGTGAGCACGCGAGCGAGCCCGGCGAGCGCCGACCAGACGACGAAGCAGGCGCCGGCCGCCGCGAGGCCGAGGCCGACCCCGATCAGGTTGGCGGCACCGTCGCCGGCCTCCACCGCACGTGTCGTCGCGTACCGTCCCTGCGCGAGCTCGAGGAGTGCGCTGGCACCGGCGAGCACGACCGCCGCGACGACGAGGCCGCGCCACGTCCAGAGGGCGAGCCCGACCAGCCCGGCAACGACCGCCCAGATCGCGACGTGCAGGAAGAAGTCGGTCGGCGGCAGCTCGCTCGTCGAAGGGAGATCCACTCGCTCGCTGGCGTCGATCCGTGCCCAGAGCCGTCGGGCGCGCTCGCCGAAGACGGTCTCGACGGCACCCGGGGCACGATCGGACAGCAGCAGGGCGACGGTCGTGAGCATCGCGCCGACGGCGATCAGCCCGACGAAGAGACGCGACGCGAGCGGCGGGCGATCGCGCGGTGACGTCCGCGGGCGCGGCGGGCGCGTCGAGTACGCCGTCTCGACGACCGGCATCTCCAAGGTGTCCACGGCAGGAACGCTACCGACGACGCGGCCAGACCGATCGCGCGACGGCGCGGCCCACGACCGTCCACGACGGCGGCAGTAGCGTGGTGGCGATGTCAGCGCCCGACGGCCCGCTCGCACTGCTCCACGACCACCTCGACGGCGGACTGCGCGTCGGCACGGTGATCGAGCTCGCCGACGACATCGGGTGGACCCTCCCCACCACCGACCCCGCCCGTCTCCAGGCGTGGTTCACGGCGGGCGCCGAGACCGGTGATCTGCTGCGGTACCTCGCCACGTTCGAACACACCCTGGCCGTCATGCAGACCGAGGCCAACCTCGAACGGACCGCCGCCGAGGCGGTCGTCGACCTCGCCCGCGACGGCGTCGTCTACGCCGAGATCCGCTTCGCACCCGAGCTGCACCAGCAGCAGGGGCTCCCCCTCGACGCGATCGTCGCAGCGGTCACCTCCGGGCTCCGGCGGGGCGAGCGGTCCGCGGCCGACGAGGGGCGATCGATCCGCGCGTACACGATCCTGTGCGCGATGCGGACCGCGGACCGATCGGTGGAGATCGTGGAGCTCACCGACCGAGCGCGCACGATCGACGACAAGGTCGTCGGCTTCGACCTGGCCGGTGCCGAGACCGGCTTCCCGCCGTCGCTCCACGCCGATGCGTTGCGGATCGCGCGGGAACGCCATCTCGCCATCACGCTCCACGCGTCCGAGCCGCCCGACCTCGAGTTGATCGGCGACGCGCTCGCCCACGGCGCCCACCGGATCGGCCACGGGGTCCGCCTCCGGGCCGACATGCGCATCGTCGACGGCGAGGTCGTCGATCTCGGCCCGCTCGCGGCCTACGTGCTCGACCACCAGGTGCACCTCGAGATGGCGCCGACGTGTCATGTCCAGGTCGCAGCCGTGCCCGACCTGCCGAGCCACCCGATCGGTCCGATGCTGCGCGCCGGCTTCAACGTCGGGGTCAACACCGACAACCGGTTGATGAGCAACGTCATGCCGTCGTCGGAGATGGCGCTCGTCCGCTCGACGTTCGGGCTCGACGACGACGAAGCACGCCGGCTCACGGTCAACGCGATCCGGTCGGGGTTCGCGCCCTTCGCCGAGCGCCGGCGGGTCCTCGCGAGCGTTCAGTAGGCGTCCCGGGGAAGCGCCCGATGCCAGGCGGTCGCGGCGGCGCCACGGGCGGCGCCCGCCCCGACCGCCCCGGCGAGGTCCGACCGGTCGTCCAGCCACCGGTCCAGGAAGCCGGCGATGAACGCATCGCCGCAGCCGACCGACGTGCCGGCGACCTCGACCGCATCGACGTCGAACCAGCGGCGGGCACCCGATCGCCCCGGGACGACGAGGACGCCGCGTGCGCCGAAGGTCACCACGAGCACCGTGTCGGCCGACCGCGCGACCGCCTCCATCTCGGCGATACGACCGTCGCTCGGATCGCCGGGCCACCCGACGAAGCCGACGTCGAGCAGCTCCGTCAACCGTTCGAATCGATCAGCGTCGACGTGGGCGGCCGTGAGGAAGTCGGCGCTCAGGGCGGGGTGGGGGCCCGTGCCGTCGCCGGCGAGCAGCTCGTCGATGACCGCCTCGGTCAGGATCGCATGGGTGCACACCGCCTCGAGCATCAGCGCCCGCTCGTGGTCGGTGAGCGCGAAGCCGTCCCACACCCCCGGGTCGAAGCCGGTCATGATCGGTTGGCGATCGGGCCCGAAGTCGACGTCGATGGAACACGTCCGGCCCCGAGCTCGCAGTGCATCGGTGGTGGCGATGACGTGGCGGTGGAGCCACCCGATCACCGGCTCGCCGTCGTCGCCGATCCGGCTGATCAGGTCGAACGCCCGACCGAGCTGCGTCCAGTGCCAGGCCACGTTGAGCGCCGGTCCGCCCGGGACGACCTCGCCGGTCGCCGGGTACCGGTCGAGCGTCGCCGGTCCGAGGACGCACGCGCGACCGGTCGTCACGATCAGATCCCGGCCAGCGGATCGACGCGTCGCGCCCCGAGCGCGACGAACCGGTCGTAGCGCACCTCGACGACCTTGCTCGACTGCCAGAAGGCCTCGACCGACAGGTGCCCGCAGCCCTCGGCGTGGTACCACTCCCGACGGTGCGGCACCGCCGAGATCAGCGCCGGGTCGTGGACGGGCACGTAGGCCGGGTTGAGCACGGCCAGTGGCGTCTCCGGCTCGCGGATCTGTGCGAGGAAGCTCCCCTCGAACCCGGCGGCGCGTGGAACCCGGTGGACCGCTCCCGACGCGAGATCGACCATGTCCTCGAACGATCGCGGCGCCTCCGGCTCGGCGCCCGTCAGCTCGGCCACGACCCGGCGGACGGCGATGTCCTGGTAGTGGTTCGCGACCTCGGCGGGCTGGACGTAGCTGTCGTCGAAGACGTTGGCGACGTCGTGGTCGTAGACGTTGCCGCAGTTCGCCACCATCCAGTCGACCAGCGACGGTGTGCGTCGCAGGAGCACCCGGTACGACTCCTCGTACTCGAGGATCGCCCGCTCGAACGGCACGAGCTCGCCGCGGACGTACCAGCCCCACCGCCATCCGTCGGCACCGAATCGCTCGTCGAGGAGCGCGTGGCGACGAGCCTTGTCGTCGCCGGTGAACCCGGGCGACCCGACCGGCATCCAGACGTCCGCGAGACGGTCGAGCGGGGGCCGTGCCGGGGTCACCGGTCGATCTCACTGACCGCGTGCACCTCGATGCCGCCGCGCTGGCGCTGGGTGAGCGCCACTCTGACCCACCTCGGCGAAGCGGTCGCCATCACCTCACCGGCGATCTCCGCGGCGAGCGCCTCGGCGAACACGGCACGGTCGCGGAAGCCCCAGAGGTAGAGCTTCAGGCTCTTGGACTCGATGCACGCCCGATCGGGCTCGTACTCGATCACGAGCGAGGAGAGGTCGGGCTGCCCGGTCACCGGACACACTGACTGCAGCTCCTCGGTCGAGAACCGGACCATGGCGACGTGTTCCGGGGCCCGGAAGACCTCGACGTGCTCGATCGGGTGACGGACCGTGTCGCCGAGCACCGACAGACCAGCGATCGCCGAGTCGGCGGTGTCGGCGGTGTCGGCGGCGTCGGTCGTGTCGTCGTTCGCACTCACCCCGGCGAGCCTACGCCGGGCCGACGAGGCACCGAGGCGACGATCGTCCGCAGGCGGCGTCCGCTGAAGCCGCGGGGCCCTCGACGCCTAACATGCACCCCCTGGGGGTGTGAGATGCACGTCGGAATGCTGGGGGCCGGGTCGTGGGGCACGGCATTGGCGATGGTGCTCGCCCGCGGTGGGCACACCGTGACGATCTGGGACATCGATCGCTCGACGCTCGCGGCGATCGCGGCCGGCGAGAACACCCGCTACCTGCCGGGGTTCGCGCTCCCCGACACCATCCGTGCCGACGACGACCTCGTCGCGGCCACGACCGGCGTCGACATGATCGTGATCGCCGTCCCGTCGACCGCGGTCCGGTCGGTCGCGAACGAGGTCGCCGACCGGCTGGCACCGGGCACGCTGGTGTGCTGCGTCGCGAAGGGCATCGAGACCGACACGTTGATGACGATGCACGAGATCCTGGAGGAGGTGCTCCCGCCGGCGACCCACGACTCGCTGGCGTTCCTCTCGGGGCCGTCGTTCGCCAAGGAGGTCGCCGCCGACATGCCGACGGCGGTGACGGTGGCGTCGCGCGATCCCGACACCGCGCGGGCGGTGCAGCAGGCGTTCACCGCCTCCCGCTTCCGGCCCTACACCACCCAGGACGTGATGGGCGTCGAGATCGGCGGCTGCGTGAAGAACGTGATCGCGATCGCGTCGGGCGCAGCGGACGGGCTGGGGTTCGGCGCCAACTCGCGGTCGGCGCTGATCACCCGCGGTCTGGCCGAGATCACGCGGCTGGCGGTGGCCCGGGGCGCCGACGCGCTCACCCTCACCGGCCTGGCGGGGATCGGCGACCTCACGCTCACGTGCTCCTCGGAGCTCTCGCGCAACTACCGGGTCGGGCTCGGCCTCGGCCAGGGGCGGCGCCCGGCCGAGATCGAAGCCGAGCTCGGTCAGGTCGCCGAAGGCGTCGTCAACGCGATCAGCACCAAGTCGATGGCGGAGAAGTACGGCGTCGACATGCCGATCAGCACGATCGTGTACCGCATGGTGCACGAGGATCTGCCCGCCCTCGACGCCATGGAGGCGTTGATCGGTCGGGAGACGCGCCCGGAACGGTACTGACCACCGATCCACGCCGACTCGGCGACGGGTGACATGTCAGGTCCGGTCGTCTCCTAGGTTGGGGGTCGTGCTGACGCCTGATCAGGTCGTGTCCTTCCAGCGGGACGGCTTCGTGGTCCTCCCCGACTTCGTCACCCGCGAGCGGTGCGACGAACTGCGTCGCCGCGCCGTGGAGATCGTCGGCGAGTGGGAGCCGACCGAGCAACGAACCGCGTTCCACACGATCGACGACGAGCGACCCCGCGAGGTCGAGTTCCTGCGGAGCGGCGGGATCATCTGGTGCTTCTTCGAGACCGGGGCACTCGACGAGGACGGCGAGCTCACGCGGCCCAAGGCGCTCGGCATCAACAAGATCGGCCACGCGATGCACGATCTCGATCCCGTGTTCGAGCGCTTCACCTACACGCCCGAGCTCGCGGCCGTGGCTCGCGACGTCGGCATGGTCGACCCGCTCGTCCTGCAGAGCATGTACATCTTCAAGCAGCCGGGCATCGGGGGCGAGGTGACGTGCCATCAGGATGCGACCTTCCTCTACACCGACCCGATCTCGGTGACCGGGTTCTGGTTCGCGCTCGAGGACGCCACGGTCGAGAACGGTTGCCTGTGGGCGGCTCCCGGAGCTCACCGCACCAACCTCCGGCAGCTCTTCCAGCGCACGGGTGATCTCGGCGACGACGCCGGCACCGTCCTCCACACCCTCGATCCGACCGACCTGCCGACGCCACCCGACGACCTCGTGCCGCTCGAGGTGGAGGCCGGGACGATGGTCGTGCTCCACGGCAAGCTCCCCCACTGGAGCGATGTCAACCGCTCGACGCGGAGCCGGCACGCCTACACCGTCCACTGCATCTCGGCAGCCGCCCACTATCCGGATTGGAACTGGTTGCAGCGACCGGCATCGATGCCGCTCCGGCGCCTCGATACGGTGTCGGCATGACCCCCGAGCTGATCCTGCGGGCGCCCAAGGTGCTCCTCCACGACCACCTCGACGGCGGGCTCCGGCCGGCAACCGTCATCGAGCTGGCGGCGGAGTACGGATACAACCAGCTCCCGACCACCGACGTCGAGGAGTTGGCGACGTGGTTCAACCGCGGTGCCAAGCGCAACGACCTGGTGCTCTACCTCGAGACGTTCGCGCACACGGTGGGCGTGATGCAGCACCGTGACGCGATCGAGCGCGTCGCGTACGAGTGCGCGCAGGATCTCGCCGCCGACGGCGTCGTCTACGCCGAGGTGCGGATGGCCCCCGAGCTCTGCCTCGAGCAGGGCCTCACCCTGCAGGAGGTCGTCGACGCGATGCTCGACGGCTTCGAGCGCGGGTCGGCAGGCACCGACCTGTCGATCTACCTGATCTGCTCGGCGATGCGCACCGCAGCGCACAGCCGCGACATCGCCGAGCTGGCCGTGGCGAACCGGGAGCGGGGCGTCGTGGGCTTCGACATCGCCGGCGCCGAAGCGGGATATCCGCCGTCGCGGCACATCGACGCGTTCCAGTACGTGATGCGCGAGAACTTCCACTCCACGATCCACGCCGGCGAGGCGTTCGGCCTGCCGTCGATCTGGGAGGCGCTCCAGTACTGCGGAGCGGCCCGGCTCGGCCATGGCGTGCGGATCGTCGACGACATCACCGGCACCGAGGACGACCGGCAGCTCGGTCAGCTCGCCGCCTACGTGCGCGATCGCCGGATCTGCCTCGAGCTGTGCCCGACCTCGAACGTCAACACGGGGGTCGTCAGCTCCATCGCCGAGCATCCGATCGGCATGCTCCGGCGGCTGCGGTTCCGCGTCACCCTCAACACCGACAACCGGCTGATGAGCAACACGTCGATGACGAACGAGATGCTCCAGTGCCATCAGGCGTTCGGGTGGGACCTGCACGACTTCGAGTGGCTCACGATCAACGCCATGAAGTCCGCCTTCACCCACTTCCCCGAGCGGCTCCGCATCATCAACGGGCTGATCAAGCCGCGCTACGCCCTGCTCCGCGCCGAGACCTCGATGGGCTCGATGCACTGAACGAAAGCCTCCGATGACCGTCACCGTCACCCTGGTCGACCACCCGCTCGTCGCTGACTCCCTGGCGCGCATCCGCGACCGGGACACGCCGAACCCGCTCTTCCGGGTCAACCTGGAGCGGATCGGCACGCTCCTGCTCGCCGAGGCGACCAAGGACCTCCCGACGGTCGACACCACCGTCGAGACGCCGCTCACGACCGCCCCTGCTCGCCGGCTCGCGGTGCAGCCGGTGATCGTCCCCGTCCTGCGCGCCGGACTCGGGTTCGTCCACGCAGCCCAGGAGCTGATGCCGATCGCCGACGTCGGCTTCATCGGCATCTCGCGCGACGAGGAGACGTTCCGGCCCAAGCCGTACGTGAACAAGCTGCCCGACTCGCTCGCCGGCCGGCCGATCATCGTGATCGATCCCATGCTGGCCACGGGCGGATCGCTCGCCCACACGATCGAGCTCCTGGCCGCCCGCGACGCACCCATGCCCATCACGGTCGTCTGTGCGCTTGCCGCACCGGAGGGGATCCAGCATCTCCGCGACCAGGGGCTCGAGCTCCACATCGTCACCGCCGCCGTCGACGACCACCTCAACGACCACGCCTTCATCGTCCCCGGCCTCGGCGACGCCGGCGACCGCCAGTTCGGCACCGGTCACTAGACGTCTGGTGCTCCGCACGTGGCCGAGCCACTGGCTCCGGCCCTCCCGGAGCTGCGGGCTCACTCCGTTCGCTCCTCACCTCCACACCCCGCCCTCGCTCGATCGCCGCGAGCGAGATGACCGGCTTCGCCTCCGAGCTCGCCGCCTCCGCTGCGCTTCGGCGCTCGCCCGCTGTCGATCGGTGATGGGGGTCGACCAGCCCCTGCGGTCTTCTCTCCTACTGGAGCAACTGGGCGAGGGCGTCGACGAAGGGTTGGGGGTCCTCGTCGACGGCTTCGCCGTAGAGCTTGACCTTGGGTTCGGTGCCGCTGGGGCGGATCTGGACGCGCACGTTCCCCTCGAGCCCGAAGCGGAGCAGATCCGCCTCGGGGTACTCCTGGGTCGAGACGACGGCACGACCGCCGATCTCGGTCGGTGGGTCGGCGATCATCGCCGTCACCTTCGCCGTGGCCAGCTCGGGGGGCATGCGGACCGAGGCATCGGCCATCAGGTGGCGGCCGAACCGGGATGCGATGTCGTCGAGCCAGTCCTGCAGCGAGCGGCCCTCGGCGGCGGCGACCGCTGCGATCTCGGCGAAGAGGACGGCGGCGGTCACGCCGTCCTTGTCGAGGGGTCGGCTGGTGACGAGATACCCCAGCGCCTGCTCGTACCCGAAGACGAACCGGTGCTCGGGATGGTCGTGCACGGCTCGCGCGATCCACTTGAAGCCGGTGAACGTCTCCGCTGCCACCACACCGGCGGCCGCCGCCATCTCGCCGAGCAGGGACGACGACACCAGGGTCGTCACGACCAGGCGGTCGTCCCCCTCGGTCACGCCCAGGAGGTAGTCGGCGAACAGCCAGCCGATCTCGTCGCCGCCGAGCCGCCGCCACGACCCGTCGGGCTGCGGGATCGCCGCACCGAGACGGTCGGCGTCGGGGTCGTTCGCGATCGCCACCTGGGCGCCCGACGAGCGTGCGGTCTCGAAGAGCAGGTCCATCGCACCGGGCTCCTCGGGGTTCGGGAACGACACCGTCGGGAACGTGCCGTCGGGTTCGTGCTGCGCCGCGACGACGATCGGCGGCCGCAGGCCCGCTGCCTCGAAGGCCCGCTCCACGAGCCGGCCACCGACGCCGTGCATCGCGGTGTAGGCGACGTCGACCGGTTCGACGTCGCGTCGATGACGGACCGCCGGGACGGCGCGAACGTAGGCGTCGACCAGGTCGTCGCCGACCATCGTGATCAGCGCGTCGTCGTCGGAGAGCGGGACGGCGGTCGGGTCGACGCCGTCGATCCGTGCCGAGATGTCGGCGTCGGCCGGCGGGACGATCTGTGCGCCGTCGGCGAGGAACACCTTGTACCCGTTGTCGGCCGGCGGGTTGTGCGACGCGGTCACGACGACCCCGGCGGATGCGTCGGTCTCGGTGATCGACCACGCCACCACCGGCGTGGCCACGCGCTGGTCGAAGAGCCGCGACGGGATGCCCCTGGCCGCGAGGACGCGCGCCGTGTCGAGCGCGAAGACGTCGCTCTTGCAGCGGGCGTCGTACCCGATGACGACACCGCGCTCTCGAGCGCGGCCGTCGGTGTCGAGCAGGTACTGGGCGAGACCTGCCGCGGCCTGCCTGACGACGAGGCGGTTCATCCGCTGGGGACCGGCTCCGACCGCGGCCCGCAGCCCGGCCGTCCCGAACTGGAGGCGCCCGTCGAACCGCTCGGCGAGCTCCTCGCCACCGGTGGCGAGAAGGGCCTCGAGCTCGGCCCGCATGTCGTCGTCGGGTTCGGCGGCGAGCCACCGCTCGGCCACGTCGAGAACGTTCTGTGGGGTCACGGAACCAGGGTACGCAACTCGACCAGCGGGCGAGGCCCCACGTGGCTGATCACCTCCGCCGCTGCGATGCTCCCGAGCTGCCCGCACCGCCGCAGATCGGCGCCGGTCGTGATGCCCCGGAGGAAACCGGCCGCGAACAGATCGCCGGCACCGGTCGTGTCGACCACCCGCAGCACGGGAACCGGTGGGATCCGGATCAGCTCGTCACGGGTGACGACCACCGAACCCTCGGCGCCGACGGTGATCACGGCGAGATGGCAGTGCCGGCGGAGCTCGGCGATCGCGGCGTCGGTGTCGTCGACCTCGTAGAGCGACTTCAGCTCGGCGGCGTTGCCGAACAGCAGGTCGATCTCGTCGCTGACCAGGTCGCGGAAGTCGTCGCGATGGCGGTCGACGCAGAACGAGTCGCTGAGCGTCAACGACACCATCCGCCCGGCGCCGTGCGCGACGGTCGCGGCGTGCCGGAACGCGGCCTTGGCCTCGTCGCGGTCGAAGAGGTACCCCTCCATGTAGAGGACCCGCCCGTGGGCGATGATCTCGTCGTCGAGGTCGTCGCGGCCGAGCATGCTCGACGCGCCGAGGTAGGTGTTCATCGTCCGCTCGGCGTCGGGTGTCACGACGATGATGCACCGCCCGGTCGGGATGTCGGCCGGCGTCCGCGCGGGCGCGAACTCGACGCCGACGGCGAGCAGGTCGTGCCCGAAGACCCGCCCGAGCTCGTCGTCGTCGACCTTGCCGACGTACGCGGCCGACCCGCCGAAGCTCGCCAGCCCGCACATCGTGTTCGCCGCCGACCCGCCGCTCATCTCGACGGCCGAACCGAGCGCTCGGTACAGCGACACCGCCCGGTCGGTGTCGATCAGGTCCATCCAGCCCTTGGTCAGCCCGTGTTCGTCGAGGAACGAGTCGGACGCCTGCGCGATCACGTCGACCAGCGCGTTGCCGATCCCCACGACGTCGAACTTCGGCTCGGACACAGGCGGACACGCTACTTTCGCCGACCCCGGATACCATCCGTCGGGTGAGCCCGGACCCCTACCGACTCCCCCGTCAGACGCGCCCTGAGCGCTACGACATCCGGCTCGAACCCGACCTCGAAGCGGCCTCGTTCGCCGGCACGGTCACGATCGCGGTCACGACCGACGAGGCCGCCGACGTGTTCGTCCTCAATGCCGCCGAGCTCGAGATCGCGTCCTGCCGGGTCGACGGGCAGGACGCCGACTTCGTGCTCGACGAGGCGCTCGAGCGGTTGACCATCGCTCGGGCGGCCGCCGTCGGCGAGCACGCGATCGAGATCGCGTTCACCGGCGTCCTCAACGATCAGCTCCGGGGCTGGTACCGGAGCACGTACACCGACGACGACGGCACCGAGCGCGTGATCGCCACGTCGCAGATGCAGTCGACCGACTGCAGGCGGGCGTTCCCGTGCTGGGACGAGCCCGACTTCAAGGCGGTCTTCGGCGTGACGCTCGTCGTCGACGCCGACCTGACGGCCGTGTCGAACGGCCGCGAGATCGAGCGCAGCGTGGTGCCGGGGAGCGGTGGCGCCACCCACCAGGTGCGCTTCGCCGACACGATGATCATGTCGTCGTACCTCGTGGCGTTCGTCGTCGGCCCGCTCGAGGCGACCGACTGGGTCGACGTCGACGGCGTCCCGATCCGGATCGTGCACGTCCCCGGCAAGGGCCACCTCACCGAGTTCGGACTCGACGTCGCCGCGTTCGCCCTGCGGTGGTTCCAGGAGTACTACGACATCGACTACCCGAGCGACAAGTGCGATCTCCTGGCGCTCCCGGACTTCGCCGCCGGGGCGATGGAGAATCTGGGCTGCATCACCTTCCGCGAGAACCTGCTCCTCGTCGACCCGGCCACGGCGACCCAGAACGAACGCCAGGCCGTCGCCGACGTGGTGGCCCACGAGCTCGCCCACATGTGGTTCGGCGACCTCGTGACGATGGACTGGTGGAACGGGATCTGGCTGAACGAGGCGTTCGCGACGTTCATGGAGATCGCCGCCTGCGACGCCTACCGCCCCGAGTGGCGCCGCTGGGACAGCTTCGGTTGGGAGCGCAGCTTTGCGTTCGAGACCGATGCGCTGAGTGCGACCCGGCCGGTCGAGTTCGAGGTGCGGTCGCCGGCCGATGCCGAGGGCATGTTCGACGTGCTCACGTACCAGAAGGGCGGCGCGTTGCTGCGGATGCTCGAGCAGTACCTCGGCGAGCACCGCTTCCGCGACGGCGTCCGGCACTACCTGACCACGCACGCGTACGGCAACACCGACACCGGCGACCTCTGGGACGCGATCGAGCACACCACCGGTGAGCCGGTCCGCCGCATCATGGATTCGTGGATCTGGCAGCCGGGGTTCCCGCTCGTCGAGGCCGGCGTCGAGGGCGGCGAGATCGTGCTGCGTCAAGAGCGGTTCCGGTTCGGTCCCGAGGCGACCGACCCGACCATCTGGGCGATCCCGGTGAAGCTCCGCCTGGGCGACACGACGTCGACGGTCCTCCTCGACGGCGACGAGGTCCGGCTGCCCGACACCGGCGAGCCGCTCGTCGTCAACGCCGGCGGACACGGCTTCTACCGCATCGCCTACCGTCCGGAGCTCCGGGCGCGCCTCGACGCCGCGGTCGTCACCCGGATGGCGGCGCTCGAGCGCTACCACCTCGTCGACGACGCGTGGAACGCCGTCGTCGCCCAACGACTGAGCCCGATCGCCCTGCTCGAGCTGATCGAGCGGTACGACGCCGAACGCGAGTACGGCGTCTGGCAGGGGATCGCGACGGCGATCCGCGGACTCGGACGCCTCATCGGCGATGCGCCCGAGCGTGCCGAGTTCCAGCTCCGCATCGGCGCCCTCCTGCGGTCGGCCCGGGCCGACCTCGGCGAGCCGAGCGACGCCGACGACGATCTCCGGGCGAAGCTGCGCGGTCTGCTGCTGAGCCTCGCCGCGATCGTGGCCGAGGACGCCCGCGCGATCGCCACCGCCCGTGAGACCTATGCGGCCTGGTCCGCCGATCGATCGTCGGTCGACCCCGAGCTCGCCGCTGCGGCGACCGCAGCGGTCGCGACCCACGGCGACGCCGGGATGTACGCGAGGATGCGGGCGATCGCTCGCGACGACGACAACCCGCAGGTCGCGCTGCGCCACCTCTTCAGCCTCGCCGAGTTCGACGACGCCGAGCTCGTTGCGCAGACCTGCGAGCTCGCGATGACGAGCGAGGTCAAGACCCAGAACGCCCCGTTCCTCCTGCGTTCGTGCATCGCCAGCAGGCGGCACGGGCCCACGTCGTGGCAGTTCGTGCGCGAGCGGTGGAGCGAGGTCAACGAGCGGTTCCCGCGCAACACGATCGTCCGTCTGGTCGACGCGGTGAAGCTGCTCGACGAGGCTGCGATCGCCGCGGACGTGCACGCGTTCTTCAGCGAGCACCCGATCGAGCAGGCGAGCAAGACGCTCGAGCAGATCCTCGAGCGCCTCGACGTGAACACCTCCCTGCGCGCGAACGCAGCGAGCGGTTTCGCCGCTGCCCTCCGCGGCTGAAGAATTCGTGCTGAAATCTGCATCCGTGACCGCCGATGTGCCCGTAGTATCAAGCGTTGCCCTACTGTTGCGGTGACACCTCACAGGGCTCAACCCCATTGAAAGGCAAGAACACATGAAGCGAGTACTCGCCGGTCTGGCTGCTGTTGCGGCTTTGGCCATTGCTCCTGGCGTCGTCGACGCCCAGGACGACACCCAAGTCACGCTGTACCACGGCATCCCTGGCGTCACCGTCGACGTCGCCGTCGACGGCACCGTGCTGCTCCCCGGCTTCGAGCCGGGTGCGAACCAGGACCTCACGGCGTTCGCCGGGCAGTCGATCGCCAACCTCGAGGTGCGTGCCGCGGGGACCGAGGACGTCGTCATCGGCCCGGTCGAGTCCTTCGACGTGCCGGGTGAGGGCAACTGGACCGTGATGGCACACTTCGACGCCGAGGGAACCCCGACGATCACCCCGTTCGAGAACGACACCGCGCCCACGCCCGCAGGCCAGGGCCGGGTCACCGTCCGCCACGCTGCGGCTGCGCCGGCCGTCGACCTGGTGGTCGGCGAGGCTCGTCCGATCGAGGGCGCCGCCAACGGCGACGAGGCCGCGCTGACGCTGCCCGCCGGCCCGGTCAGCGGTGCCCAGCTGGCTGCGACCGGTGAGGACCCGTCGATCGACGTGCCCGACATCGAGATCACCGAGGGCGTGAACCTGATCGTGTACGCCGTCGGCTCGCTCGCCGACGACACCCTCGACTTCTACACCCAGGAGATCGAGGTCGGGACCGACGCCGCCGCCGAGGGCGACGCGGCCGCCGAGGAAGGTGACGGCACCGAGGAGGACGCCGGCACCGCCGACGAGGCCGCCGCCGAGTCCGGTGACGACGCCGCTGCCGAGGACGGCGACGGCACACCGGCCCCGACCGCGGTCAACACCGGCTCGGGCATCGGCGACAGCTCCAACGTGACGCTGTTCGCTGCCGCAGCGGGCATGTTCGTGCTCGCCGGCGGTGCGCTGGCGCTCCGCCGCCGCACCCTCGACAGCTGACCACGACCACCCCCCGATGACCGACGACGCCCGGCTCCGCGACTGGCGGGGCCGGGCGTTGCTCGCGCTCAGCGTCGTGTTCGCACTCAGCAGCGTCGGACTCGTCGCCGTCGCGCTGTCCGACGACGACGAGGGCGCCGACGTCGTGCTCGACGTCGAGACCGTCGTCGCCGACGTGACGCCGACGACGCTCCCGCCGTTCGACGGAGTCGAGGTCGAACGGCGTTCGGTCGACCCGATCGACGTGTCGGCGGCCGACGACGCAGCCGAGACCGACACGGGCACCGGGCCCGAGACCGCAGCCGAGCCCGAACCCGAACCGCAGCTCGAAGCCGATCCCGTCCCACTCCAACTGCAGCCCGTCGGGCTGACGATCGACGGCATCGGCGTGTCGGACCCGATCCGCGCGGTCGGGCTCGAGGAGAACGGCGAGCTCGAGGTCCCCGACGTCGACGAGATCGGGTGGTACCGCTACGGCGCCGCCCCCGGCGAGCGCGGTGCGACCGTGCTCGCCGCCCACGTGTACTGGAACGACCGACGCGGTCCGTTCCACAAGCTGGGCCGGATGGAACCAGGCGACCTGATGGAGCTCCAACTGGTCGACGGCAGCGTCCGCACCTACGCCGTGGTCGAGCGCACGATGTACGACAAGGACTCGCTCCCGAACGATCGCATCTGGCGACGAACCGGGCCCGAGACGCTCGTGCTGATCACCTGCGGCGGATCGTTCAACCCCGAGATCCGCCGCTACCGGCAGAACATCGTCGTCTACGCCGTTCCGGTCGGCTGACGCCGAGCATCGCCGAGCTCGTCGACGAGCCGGTCGTAGCCGGCGGCGACGACACCCCAGTCGAACAGCGCCATCGTGGTCGCGAGCTCGGCGGCGATCGCGTCGGCCGCCGGGCGGTGCTCGAGCGCCCAGCGGAGACGGTCGACCAGCCCCTCGTGGTCGTGGAACAGACAGCGGGCGTGCCATCGGCGGGGGATCCGCTCGGGGTACACGACTCGTTCGGGCAGCACGGGGAACGCTCCCGCCGCGACCGCCTCGGTGATCGCGACGCCGAAGAACTCCTGGTGGGCGGTGCTCACGACGACGTCGGCCGATCGCAGGAGACGGTGGTAGTCGTCGATCTCGGCTCGGCCGTCGTGGACGATGCGGCCCGGCAGCAGCCGGCGCAGCTCGACGAGCGCCTCCGAGGTCGCCTCCGCCCGGTCGCCGGCCACCGCGACGTCGAAGTCCACGTCGAGCCGGTCGAGCGCGATCAGCGCGGCGACGAAGTCGTCGGGGGCCTGATCGTGCTCCCAGCGCTGGTTCCAGAGCAGGAGCGGCCGCCCGCGGCGCCGGCGGGGATGCGCACGGATCGCGGCGAGATCGATCCCGACCGGGGCGACGCACGTCCGAGTCCGCACGGTGTCGATCAGGTCGATGTGCCGGTGGTCCGGGAAGCGGCGCAGCATGCCGGGGAGGGCCCCGAACCAGTCGTCGCGGTGGAACGCCGAGTTGAACACGACGGCGTCGGCGGCCAGCATCGACGTCCAGTTGATCATCGGGTACGTCAGGTCCTCCTCGTCGTGCGGCGAGCGGGGGAACGTCAGCTGGTTCTCGTGGACGTAGAGCGCGACGGCTGCGTCGCCGACCGCGCGTCGGGTCAGTCCGAGCAGTGCGGCGAGGTTGGCCATCGAGGAGACGAGGATTGCCTCGAACGGGCCCCGTGCTTCGATCGAGGCGGTCAGTCGCGCGGCGAGCGCGACGTGGGCGCCCTGCATCCGCCACTTCCAGTGGCGCCCCGCGAGCCCGAGCACCTCGACGTCGTGTCGTGAGCTCGCCGCGTACCCGTTGGCCCAGGCCGCATGCGATCCGTCGAGGTACGGCTCGACGACAGCGATCCGCACGGCGTCACCCCACCGGAACGCGACGAACCCCGGGGACGACCCCGGGGTTCGAAGAGCGTGGAGCTGAGGGGAATTGAACCCCTGACCTCGTCATTGCGAACGACGCGCTCTGCCAACTGAGCTACAGCCCCGTCTGGTGCGGGCCCGAAGTGTATCGCCGCCCGAACGCCGCCGGGCGATCAGTGTTGCATCCAGTCGTTCGGCCAGTCCCCCGACTCGCGCTGGCGGGTCTGGGCCAGCACATAGGCGTAGGCGCACAGGGCCAGGAACGACATGGCGAACACGTAGAGCAACACGGTCTCGTCCGTGGTCGCGGCGAGGAACAGCGTCGCGCCGGTCGTGATCACGAGCATGAACAACACGTTGGAGCGACGACGACGCAGCTGGTCGGTCGACGACATCTGGTGCCCAGGATGGTGCTGGGGCGCCTCGCGGCGGGCCGGGCGGCGGGTCTTCGCAGCGCGGCGCGGCTCGGCGGGGCGGGGCTGCGCGCCCGACGGATCGCCGTGCGAGCGGCGGCGGGGTGCCTCGCGGACGGCAGTGGATCCGTGCTGACGGCGCAGCTGGGCGCCCTGCATGCCCGGTCGGCCACCGGCGGCCGGCCGCTGCAGGGGCGACTGCGCGAGGGGCCGCGCGTAGCCGCGCATGGGCCCGGACGCCCGGTTGGGCACGGTGCTCTGGAGCTTGTTGAGCTGGCGGCGGAAGTCGGTGACCGAGGCGTTGGGACGGTTCTCGATGCGGGAGCGCAACAGTGGGGGGATCAGCACGGCCGCCCAGGCGGCGGCCACGACGAGGAGGACGAGTTCGCCCATGTGTGTAGTAGTCCTTTGTTCAGCAGTGAGAAGAGGGAGCGCAGGGAGTCGCTGCTCACTTCTTTACGATTGTACGACAAAGATGACGCGAGGAGCAACGTTCCCGCCCCGTTCGTCTCGCCGTCGCCGTGCGTTCATGCGGGCCGGGTTCGATCATGCGCTGGAGGTCGCGGCCGGCGGATCGGCGGCGGTCGCCCGCCGGTACGTCCCCGACCGCCCGCCGGTCTTCTCCCACAGGGCGAGCTCGCCGATCGTCATCCCACGGTCGGCCGACTTGCACATGTCGTAGATCGTCAGTGCTGCGGTCGCGCACGCGTGCAGCGCCTCCATCTCGACACCGGTCCGATCGACGGTGTCGACGAACACCTCGACGGCGACGTGGTCGTCACCGAGGTCGAAGCTCACGCTGACCGCCCCCACCAGCAGCGGGTGGCACAGTGGGATCATGTCGGCGGTGCGCTTGGCCGCCTGGATGCCCGCGACCCGCGCCACCGCGAGCACGTCGCCCTTCTTCACCTCGCGGTTGGCGATCGCGGCCGTCGTCTCCGGCTGCATGAAGACCTTGCAGCGTGCGACGGCACGGCGGTGGGTCGGTTCCTTCGGAGTGACGTCGACCATGCGGGCGCGCCCGATCGGGTCGAGATGGGTGAAGTCGGGATCGCTCATGCGTTGCTGGACGCTAGCCGACTTGCTCAGCCGCCGATCTGGCTCATCGATCGGTCGGGTCGGACGAAGTCGACCTGGCTGATGTTGTGCCCGGCCCACTTGGTCCCGACCGCGCCCCGGATGACGGCCTCGAGCTGGTCGTCGTCGGCGCCCGCGCGCATCGGCGCCCGCAGGTCGAACTCGTCGGTCGCGAACAGGCACGTCCGGAACTGGCCCTCCGCGGTGAGGCGCACGCGATCGCAGTCGCCGCAGAACGGCTTGGTGACCGTCGGGATCACACCGACCGTCCCTCCGCCGTCACGGAACCCGTCGTCGAGGTACCGCCACCGGTCCGCCGGGGCCGCCCCCCGGGCGGGGACCTGTTCGAGATCCCAGACCTCGCCCAGCCGGGCGACGATCTCGTCCTGGCCGACCACCCGGGCGCGCTGCCACTCGTCCGAGGCGTCGAGCGGC
>CBFCWS010000016.1:0-17719 GCA_965601765.1 uncultured Ilumatobacter sp.
AGAAGCAGTCGACGAAGGACGAGATCCTCGAGCGGTACCTGAACACGGTGTTCTTCGGGCAGAACTCCTACGGGATCGGCGCGGCCGCGGAGACCTACTTCGGCAAGTCGGCCGGTGAGCTCACGATCTTGGAGGCGGGGTTCCTCGCCGGGTTGGTGCAGGCGCCGACCGCCTTCGACCCGATCCTCAACCCGGTCCGCAGCCGCAACCGCTTCGGACTCGTGCTCGATCGACTCCTCGACGTCGAGCTGATCGGTGAGCTCGAGCGGGCGCTGGCCGACGAGCTCTTCGTGATCCCCGAGCGCGTGCTGCGGCGCGACGAGCGGGCGAACCGGCGCACGTACTACACCGAAGCGCTGCGCGACTACCTGCTCAATCGCTCCGACATCCTCGGTGCCACGTACGAGGAGCGCTACCAGTTGCTCCATCGCGGCGGCCTGCGCATCCACACGACCCTCGACCCGACCCTCCAGGCGCGCGCGGAGAAGGCGCGCGACGAGCTCCCCGACAACGCGGCCGGCATCGATGCCGCGATCACCTCGCTCGACACCGGCACCGGCGCGATCAGGGCGATGGTCGGCGGCAGCGGGTTCGTGCCCGGGCAGAACGAGGTGAACCTCGCGCTCGCACCGAGCCAGACGGGCTCGAGCGTCAAGCTGTTCATCCTCGCCGCCGCGCTCCAGGCCGGCGCGCACCCCGATGACATCCTCGACGGCACCCACCCGTGCACGCTGCCCGACCCCAACCTCCCCGGCGACGAGACCTTCGAGCTGACCGGGGGCGTGAACGGCGGCGTCGACACGGTCCGGAACCACACCGTGCGGTCGATCAACTGTGCGTTCGCCCGGCTGTCGCAGATCGTCGGGCTGAATCGGGTGATCGACACGATCTACCGCACTGCGGCCAACCCGTACCTGCGGCGCGACACCCCGCCCGACGAGCGCGAACCGATGACGGCCTTCGCCAACCTCGCGATCGGCTCGAACGAGCTGTCCACGCTCGACATGGCGTCGGGCATCCAGTCGATCGCCAACGAGGGCGTCCACCACGAGCCCTACTACGTCGAGTTCATCGACGACGCCGACGGCAACCGGTTGTACACCCACTTCGACACGGGCGAGGAGGTCCTCTCCCGGCAGGCTGCGCTCAATGCGATCGACGTCATGAAGGGGGTGCTGACGTCGGGAACCGCCCGTCGGACCCTCGCCGAGTACGCCGCCGTCCGACCGGCGTTCGGCAAGACCGGCACGCAGGACAGCAACTGGACGGCAACCTTCGCCGGGGCCACCCGCGAGCTGTCGACGGCGGTGCTCGTGCGCAACCCCGATCTCTACGTGTCGATGCGCAACATCCCCGAGTTCCTCGAGGCCGGGGTGCCGAGGGTGCAGGGCGGGACCTTTCCCGCACTGATCTGGCGCACCTACATGGAGCAGGCCGACCTCGACCTCGCCGACTTCCCCGACTGGCCCGAACCCGCCGACCAGCCGCGGCCGGCAGGGCGGCTGTACCTGCCCGGCAGCGAGTGCCTGTACGAAGTCGTGGGGTACCGCCCCGGCGGTGTGGCGCCGCAGGGCCTGGCCGCACCCCCCGCCTCGGTGGAGGGATTCGCCCCGCAGGCGCCGCCCGAACAACCGCCCGAACAGCCGCCGGAACAGCCGCCGGAGGAGACACCGCCGGCGACGGTCCCGGTCGCGACGGCTCCGCCGCAGACGCTGCCGCCGGTGCCGGTCTACGGCGAGGTCGAGAGCGGCACTACCATCCCCCCTGATGTGCTCGACCCGAACGCCCCGCTGCCGTCGGCACCAGCTCGCCAGATCGTCCGCCCGTGCTGAGGCGGGTGCGCTGTGACGCACCCTCTCCTCGAGCTCCAGGCGGCCGACACCATGGCCGATCAGCTGCGGCATCGTCGCGATCACCTCGTCGAGCGCGATCAGCTGATGGCTTCCAAGGGCGCACTCGTGCGCTGGAACGAGGCGCGCATCCTGGCGAGGAACCGCTTCGACGAGCTCGCCAAGGACCTCCGGCGGATCGAAGCGACGTCGGACGACCTCGCTGCGAAGCGGACCGATCTCGAGGGCAAGCTGCGCACGATCATCGCACCGCGCGAGGCCGAGGCGTTGCAGCGGGAGATCGCCGAGATCGGCCGTGAGCGCAGTCGGCTCGACGACGAGGGGTTGGTGGTGCTGGACGAGCAGGCCCGGCTCGAGTCACAGCTCGCGGATCTCGCCGGCCAGGAGGCCGACCTGCGCGACGCGTACCTGTCGGCCGATGCTGCGCTGGCCGCGGTCGAGACCGACATCAACGGCGAGATCACGAGGGTGGAGGAGCGCCTGAGCGATCTTCGCAGCCACGTCGACAAACCACTGCTGCGCAAGTACGACCGCTTGCGCGAGGCGCACCTCGTCGCAGCGGCCACGCTCTCCGGGTCTCGGTGCGACGGCTGCCACATCGATCTCTCCGCCGCCGAGGCCGACACGGCGCGCGGCAGGATCGCCAAGTCGGGCGTCAGCGAGTGCCCGCAGTGCGGTCGACTGCTCGTCATGTGATCCGCTCGGTCGCTCGTCGCGTCCCCCTACCCTGCGTCGGATGTTGTTCTGGTTCGTCGGCACGTCGGTGGTCGCGGTCTGGTTCGTGTTCACCGATCCGAGGTTCGACTACCGGCTGCTGATCGTCGGGGCGCTCCTGCCCGCCGTCGTCGACGGGTTGCGCGGCTCGCTCGGCGTGGTGCACAGCGTGACCTTCAGCGTGGGGCTGCTGGCGGTGCTGATGCTGGCCACGCACGGACGGCGCCCGATCCGGTCGACGCTGCTCGGGCTGCCGGTCGGCACGCTGCTCCACCTCGTGTTCACGGGTGCCTGGACGCAGAGCGAGGTGTTCTGGTGGCCGTTCCTCGGCACCGACCTGGGCGAGGTCCCGACGTTGGTCGCGAGCCGCGGGTGGTGGAACGTGCCCTTGGAGCTGGTCGGGATCGCACTGTGCGTCTGGATCGTGCGGGCGGCGCGACTCGCCGATCCGGGCCGTCGACGTGACTTCCTCCGGACCGGGCGCCTGGCTCTTCCTCGCCGCTGACGGCCCGGTGTGGTTCACTGCACATCGTGCTCTATCTCGTCCGCCACGGTCGTACCCCGATCAATGCCGAGGGTCGGATGCAGGGCCGTCTCGACCCACCCCTCGACGACGTCGGCCACCGCCAGGCCGCGGCGATGGCGAAGATGGTGGGGGAGGTCGACGTCGTCATCTCGAGCCCGTTGGCCCGGGCCGTCGAGACGGCGCAGTACTTCGGGCGTCCGGTCACGATCGACGACCGCTGGGTCGAGCTTGCGTACGGGGACTACGAGGGGGTCCCGATCGGCGAGGTTCCACCGGAGGTGTGGCAGGAGTGGCGGAGCAACAGCGAGTACTCCACGCCGGGTGGCGAGAGCTTCGGCGAGCTCGACGGGCGCGTGCGACGCGCGTGCGAGGAGCTGCGCGACCAGATCGCACGACATCAGATCGTCGTCGTCAGCCATGTCTCGCCGATCAAGGCGGCGGTGGCCTGGGCGCTCGGGGTGACGATGGAGATCACCTTCAACTGCCATCTCGGGCAAGCGAGCCTGTGTCGGATCGACCTCGGACGCTTCGGCCCCGTGCTCCACAGCTTCAACGAACACCCACCGTCCTGCTGACCCTCGCCGCCCAGCCCAGCCCGACGAGCCCGACGAGCCCGGCGGTCGGCCGGCCGGATGGTGCGATGGTGAGTCGGCCTGTAAGCGGGATTCTGTGACCGGTCGTCCGGCCGGTGGCCATCCATCTCAGCGGTCTACCCGAGGGGTACCGGCGATGCCGGCGGGCGGGCCGCCCGTCCCCTCTGCTTGACCTTGCTCCGGGTGGAGTTTGCCGAGCCATGCGGGTCACCCCGCACGCTGGTGCGCTCTTACCGCACCGTTTCACCCTCACCTGTGACGCCGCGGCGAGCGCGGCGCCCATCGGCGGACTCTCTCTGTTGCACTGGTTCGTGAGGTCGCCCCCACCTGACTCTCGTCAGCACCCTGCCCGGTGGAGTCCCGACTTTCCTCGACACGGTCGCGCCGTGCCGCGGCCACCCGGCCGACTCACCATCGCAGGTCGAGCCTAGGGGAGTCGCCGCCCGGAGTCACCCGGCGATCAGCACGTCACCTCGAACGAGCGCGAGCGCTGCGGTCGGGTGCGACGGAGCGGCCGCCGGGCCGGTCGGCCATCCCCCACCGGCGGGTCGGCAGGTGACAAGCTGGCGATGATGCGTGCGTCCCTCTACGCGACGGTCCCCGACACGACGGTGCCGCCGGCCGAGCCCGGACCGTTCGGAGACGACGGACTGGCGTCGAGGATCGCGGACGTCGTCAGCGACGTCGTCGACAACCTCGGCACGAACGGCTACCAGACCGGCGTGGCGCTCGTCGTGGCGACGGTCGCGGTCGTGGCCCTCATCAACGCCGGTGTGCGCGCGCTGATCCTCGTTCCGACGGCGATCGGCGCGTTCTGGGTCGGCTGGCTCGGCTGGAACACGCTCACGGGTGACGACAACCCGCTGTTCCCCGGCGACATCGAGGCGACCAAGCTCTGGGACGTCGCCGTCGCCGACGACAACGGGTTCCTGATCGTCGCGGGCGTCGCCTGCGTCGCGGCGGTGTTCCTCTGGCGCAAGGGTCTCAGCCTCGGCGCCCGGATCGGCCTGCTCGCCGGCGCGGTCCTCGGCGCGTCGTTCCTGTACAACCTGTACGACGCGATCCGCACCACCTGACCGGCGCCACCCGACCAACGCCATGATGCCGCCCCGAGGCGGGGCCTCCGGTGCGTGCGGCCGAGCGGCCCTCAGCAGCTCAGGTAGCCGTACACCAGCGAGTTGGCCGCAGGGGTCTGCAGCTGGGTGCTGAATCGACCCTCGTCGGGGTCGTCGGCCCCGACGACGAGCGGCACGCCCGACAGCTGGCCGAACGTCGCCGGGATCGCGTACCGGATCGGGAACCCGTCGGCATCCGGGCTGAGCGGTTCGCCGAAGATCTCCGGGCTGAACCACTCGTCGGGGTTGAGCACGAGGGCGACGGCGGCGGCGTGGCGCTGCTCCTCGCCGCCGATCTTCATCGCCGCGGTGCGCAGCGGCAGGTCGGCGATCGACGGCACGAGCGCCTGATACGAGCGACCCGCGAGTTCCTCGATCGCGTACGAGATGTGGAGGAGGTCGCGGACCAGGTCGTCGGTGCCCTCGAGCGCGGCGAGCACGGGAACGACCACGCGCTCGGCCAGGAAGGGGTTGCCGCAGGTGAACTGCTCGCCCCCGAGGTCGTCGATGACTTCACCGACGGCATCGGCGTGACGGGTGTGGTCCTCGACGAATCGCCCGACGAGCTCGCTCGCCTGGTCGTCGAGCGCGCCGGTGTCGGCGGCGGCTGCGTACACGTCGAGTGCCGTGTACTCGAGTGACTGCGCGGTGCGCATCAGCACGATGTCGTCGACCTCGGCGGTCGGGAGCTCTTCACTCTCCTCGGCGAGACCGATCCGACCTGGCGCCTGGACGCCCTGATCGGTGCCGCACGCTGCGACGATGGCACCGACCGAGACGGCCATGCCGCCGATCCGGATGAAGTCGCGACGACCGACGGGTTGGGGAGCGGCGTTCACGATCAGCCTTCCGGCGACAGCGCGGTCGCATCGTTGAGGAACAGGGTATCGAGGTCGGTGGTACCCGTCAGGGTGGCGAGGAGCGTGGCGTGGCGCGACTCCATCGACGAGATCGAGGCGATCGCTGCTGCGGCGTCGTCCTCGGCCACGATCGAGAGGAGGCCGGCGTGGGTCGCGGCGGCGGTGTTCTCGAGTTCGAGGCCCGCCTCGGTGGTGGTCGAGCGGAACGCTCCCGACAGCGCATCGAAGACCTCGTCGTTGCGCTGGTCGGCGGAGAGCCCGGCGATGCCGGCGAGGCGAGTGGCGTACGCCTCGTGCTGCTCGGCGAGCAGGCCCCACAGATCGCCGACGGCGCCGGCCTCGATCGCCGTCTCGTAGAGATCGCGCGCGGTCAGCTCGAGCGAGATCGCGAAGTCCATCGCCGCGATCTCGTCGGTCGCTGCGTCAGCCGCCTGCGACCGAATCAGCGCGGCTGCCGCCCCGAGCACTCCGGCGCCGAACAGCGCCCGCCGGGAGGTGCGGCTCGGAGCGTCGTGCTCCGACACGGCTGGTTCAGTCACGTGGATGGTCCTTTCGGGTTCGATCGCGGTGCCCGAGCGGCAGCGCCCGCCGCCATGATGGTGCGCGGCACACACGACACGCCAGTCTAGAAGTCGCGGGCCTCGTCCCCATGGTCCCACCGAGCCGTCTCCGGCTCGCCGGGAACGCCAGGCTCAGCGCCCCGGACCCCCGCCTGCCGTCATCGACGGGCGGAATCCCTTCTGCTGGAGTCGCTGTCCGAGCCACCCGCCGATCATCGCCACGCCGGCCACCGCCGACCCGGTGAACAGCGCGCCGAACCAGTTGACCTCGCCACCGCGCAGCAGCTTGACGATGATGAAGACCGACTGGGCCCCGGCGTAGGTCACCAGGGCGGAGACGAGGGCGTGGCTGAACGGCAGCCGGACGCGCTGGACCCACGCCGCGCACCCGGCACCGAGCATGAAGCCCGTCAGCGCACCGAGCGACAGCCACAGCGCGAGCGCCTCGTTGTCGGCATCGGCAGCGAGCCGTGCCCCGATCGAGAAGGGGACCGCGAAGACCAGTGAGACCGCACCGCCGGCCTGGAGGGCCTGGCGATCCCATCGCTCGTCCATGACCAGATCCTGACCCATCCTCGCCCGCCCGTGCCAACCCTCCCGCCACGCCGGCGACCCGCGCCGGTGGTCGGCCGGGTCCCGGACACCGGCGTCACGCGGCGTTCACGGAATGCCCCTGGCATCGCTGCGGTGACCGTTCTAGTGTCGCGACCGGTACACCCGATGGCGCATGGGGGGCGAATGGTGTCGGCACACGAACTGGAATGGCGAATGCTGGGGGCCTGTCGAGGTCTCGACGCGAGCATCTTCTACACCGACGACGAGGCAGACGCGGCAGCAGCCAAGGAGGTGTGCGGTGAGTGCGGCGTCCGGGAAACGTGCCTCGAGTACGCACTCTCGCACCGCGAGAAGGCCGGCGTGTGGGGCGGCGCGACCGAGCGGGAGCGGCGCCGCATGCTCCGACATCGGCGTCGATCGGCCTGAGCCGACCCGACGCGCTCCGTCGTCGGATCCGTGTCGGCGCGGCCTGCGATGGAACGGTGAGGCCGGGACTACCCTCGTCGGGATGTCCGGTGATCCGTCCGCCTCACCCCCTTCGGCCGATGCCCCGACCGGCGTCGCGGCCGTCGGCGTCGAGCCGTACGGTGGGTGGCCCGGGCTGATCGGCGCACTGCTCGACCGGCGGCACCTCACGGCCACCGAGGCGGCCGCGGCGATGCGGACGATCCTCGCCGGCCGAGCGACGCCGGCGCAGCTCATCGGGTTCGTCATCGCACTGCGAGCGAAGGGGGAGAGCGCCGAGGAGCTGGCCGGTCTGCTCGACGCCGTGCTCGAGCACGCCGAGCGCGTCCCCTTGCGCGACGACCAGCTCGACCGGGCGATCGACATCGTCGGGACCGGCGGCGACCACTCGCACTCGATCAACGTGTCGACGATGGCGGCACTCGTCGCGGCGGGTGCCGGCGCTCCGGTGTGCAAGCACGGTGCGCGGAGCTCCTCGTCCACCTGCGGGACGGCCGACGTGCTCGAGCAGCTCGGCGTGCGGATCGAGCTCGACGGGGCGGGCGTCGCCGAGTGCATCGAACGCGCCGGGATGGGCTTCTGCTTCGCGCCCGCGTTCCATCCCGCCTTCAGGTTCGCCGGACCGTCTCGTCGCGAGGTGGGCGTGCCGACCGTGTTCAACCTGCTCGGACCGATGGCCAACCCCGGGCGCGTGCGACGTCAGGTCATCGGCGTCGCCCACGAAGCGTTCGCGAGCCGCATGATCGAGACGTTGCGGTCGCACGGATCGCTGCACTCGTGGGTCGTGCACGGGGGCGGACTCGACGAGCTGACCACGACCGGTCCGAGCGTCGTCACCGAACTGCGGGACGGCGAGATCCGCCGGTTCGAGGTCGATCCGGCAGATCTCGGCCTCGAGCGCGCTCGACACGACGAGCTGGTCGGCGGTGACCCCGCGCACAACGCACGCGTGGTGGAGCGCGTGCTGGCCGGCGAGTACGGACCACACCGCGACATCGTCGTGCTCAACGCCGGAGCGGGGCTCGTCGTCGCCGGTCTCGCGGAGGATCTGCCGGCCGCCGTCGAGCTCGCAGCATCGGCCATCGACGACGGGCGCGCCGCGGCGACGCTCGAACGTCTGGTCGCGACCTCGTCGGCCGCGAGCCCGGACCGGTGACGCCGGGGCCGGATCGCCGGTCGGTCGTCGTTCCGGCGTCGACGGCGAACCTCGGCGCCGGGTTCGACGTACTGGGGTTGGCGCTCGCCCTCCACGCCCACATCGCGACGTCGTCGACCGGACCGCGGTCGCGGCTCGTCGATCAGCACCATCCGGCTTCGGTCGCGTTCCGGCGCGCCGGCGGGACCGGTCCGGTCCACGTGGACGCCCCGATCCCGATCGGACGGGGCCTCGGGTTCAGCGGCGCGATGCGTGCCGGCGGCGCGGCCCTCGCGATCGTCGCCCGCCGCGACGTCCCGGACGGGCGGCTCGCGGGGTCCGCGCTGTCCGATTCAGCGCTGTCCGATTCCGTGCTGTCCGATTCGGAGCGAGCGGAGGCCTTCGCGGTCGCCGCCGAGCTGGAGGGCCACGGCGACAACGCGGCCGCCTCGGTGTACGGCGGCCTCGTCGCGGTGGCGGGCGACCGCGTCGTCGAGGCGCCGATCGGGTTCGACACCGCGTACGACCCCGTGGTCGTCGTGTGGGTGCCGGACGGTGCGTCGACCTCGACCACTCGCTCGCGAGGTCTGCTGCCGGCGCAGGTCGATCGAGCCGACGCCGTCTTCAACCTGGGCCGGGTCGCAGCGCTGGTGGCGGGGTTCGCGTCGGGCGACCCCGAGCTAATCGGGCACGGCGTGGACGACCGGTGGCACACCGACGTACGACTCGCGGCAGCCCCGTCGACGGCGCGGGCCGTCCACGCGGCGCGCGCGTCGGCGGCCGATGCCGTGTGGCTCTCGGGCAGCGGGCCGTCGGTGGCGATGCTCTGTGCGCGTCTCCGCGCAGCCGACGTCGCCGCGGCGCTGCCGTCCGACGGTCACGGCAAGGTGCTCGACATCGACCGGCGCGGCGTCACCGTCACCGGTTGAGCGGGCGGCCCGTCCGGGTGGTCGCCGCCGAGCGCCACGATGCGGTCGTCGATCGACACCGGGAACCGCCACGATCCCGTGATCGAGCGCACTCGGATCTCTCCGGCGTGCCGATCGAAGAACGTCGCGAGCAGGACCGCCTCGTCGACCTGGTCGCGCGGCATCGGCCGGCCCTCGGCGACGGGCTCGCCGGCATCGACCGGGAGCGGTGACGCCAGCCGGTCGGGGACCGCGACGTCGGTCAGCCGTGCGCCGTCGACCGTCCAGCGCACACCCCGGCGCTCGATCTCGACGCGACCCGCCGCGCGCAGGGCGTCGATCAGTGCCTGGCGCCGGCCGGCGCGGATCAGCGCCTGGAGGCGGTCTCGGACGACGGCGGCGTCTTCGTAGCGCTGTGCCGAGGCGAGGGCTGCCATCCGTTCGTGGAGCTCTGCGCGCAGTGGATCGCAGTCGCCACCGAGTGCTGCGTCGGCGACCCGGACGGCAGCCGCGTACCGGTCGGCGTCGGCTCGCCCGGCGCACGGACACTGCGTCACACCGAGCTGGGAGGCCGCGCACGGCACGGCATCGGCGGGCGGTCGGTACGACCGGCCGAGGCGCGTCGAGCAGCGCCGGAGGGGGAGCACCGACTGGATCGCCTCGACGACGAGGTTGGCGGCGGCACGTGATGGCAGCGGGCCCATGTGGCGTCCGGTGGTCGCCGGCGTCGTGACGATGCTCAACCGTGGCCACGGCTGGTCGACGTCGAGGCGGACGTATCGGTACCGGTGGGTTCGCGTGCCGGTGCTGTTGTAGCGCGGCAGGAGGCGCGCGATGAGGCGGGTCTCGACGACGTGGGCGGTGGTCGGGTCGGCGAGCTCGATCGTGCGGATCGACTGCATCTCGCGCAGCATCGGCCCGATGCGCCGACGATCCTCGGATCCGAAGTAGCTCCGCACCCGCTGTCGCAGGTTGGTCGCCTTCCCGACGTAGAGGACCTCGTCGGCGTGGCCCCGGAACAGGTAGACCCCCGGTGTCCGCGGCAGACCGGTCGTCATCGTGAGCTTGCGGGCCTGCGGGTGACCGGCCATCTTCCCGAGCGCCGTGAGGTCGTCGAGACCGGTCACGCCGATCCCGGCGACGCGCTCGAGCAGGAGGTGCAGCAGATCGGTTGTCGCCAGCGCGTCCTCGAGCGCCCGGTGCGACGGCTGGTGGTCGAGCCGGAGCCGGCTGGCGAGCGTCGCCAGACGGCAGTTGGGCACCTCGTCGCGCAGCACACGGCGGGCGAGTGCGGCGGTGTCGACGACGGTCGGGCGGTAGGGGTCGCGGCCCGAGCGTTCGAGCGCCGCCCGGAGGAACCCGAGGTCGAACGAGGCGTTGTGGGCGACGAACACCGCGTCGCCGAGGAAGTCCATCAGCGTCGGGAGGACCGCGTCGATGCGCGGCGCGGTCGCCACGACGGCGTCGGTCAGTCCCGTGAGGATGGTGATCTGCGGCGGGATCGCCCGACCGGGGTTGATCAGCGTCTGGAACGTGCCCTCGACCGCGCCGCCGACGACCTTGACCACGCCGATCTCGGTGATCAGGTCGTCGCGACGGTTGCCGCCGGTCGTCTCGAGGTCGAGCACGCAGAACGTGACGTCGCGCAGCGGGGTGCCGAGCTCGTCGAAGCTCGGTTGGTAGTGCTCGATCGCCGACATCCACGCCATTGCAGCATCGAACAGGTGTTCGCGTCAAACGTGCGTTCGATCCGGCTGCTCGGTCCTCGGCCGCCGCCGATACGATGCTCGCCCGTGGGGGAGGGCACCAGCGACGCCGAACCGAACGTCGACGACGTCCCGGGCGGCCCCGCGAACGCCGGGGACATCGACGTCCGCCATCTCCGTTCGGCGCTCGAGTTCGCCGTGCTGATGGCCCACGAGGGCCGCAAGTCCCGGCCGCCTCTGGCGGCGCCCGACGGACTGCGCCGCTACGCGACGGCGAACCGGATCACCAACCGCGCACTCGAGTCGATCCGCCGGCTCGTGGAGGGTGCGCCGGACTTCCGGGAGCGGATAGCGCACGGCGCCCTGCCCGAGCTCGTCGACCCGATCGGCATCGCGTGGTTGCGCCGACCCGAGGGCTGGGAGGCCGAGATCCGCCGCCTGATCGCCGCCGACGAGGCGGCCCGGGTCGAGGCCGACGTCGAACGGCAACTCAGGCGGGCCGACAAGCGGCGCGCCGCCGCCGAGCAGGCGGCGGTCCGGGCCCAGGCCGAGATCGTCGCGCTCCGGGAGCGGATCGACGTCCTGCGCGCCGAACTCGACGACGCTCGCCGGGCCGCCACCGACCTCGGCCGGGAGGCAGACGAGGCTCGCGCAACGGTGAGCGAGCTGCGGGTCGCGGTCCGGCACGCGGACGATCGGACCGCCTCGGCGCTCGAGCGGGTCCGGCTCGCCGAGCGCGAGCGCGACGAGGCGGTGTCGGCACGGGCGCAGGCGGCAGCGGCCCGCGACGCCGTGCTCGATCGAGCGGTCGACGGTGCGGCATCGGCCGCCCAGCTCGGGTCACTGGCGAGCGCGGCCCGCCGTCTCGCCGAGGGCCTCGAGGGCCTCGTCCCGCGCGGCGAGCGTCGAGATCGACGACCGCTGCCGATCCCGGGTGGGCTCGTCGGCACGTCGATCGCGGCCGCCGAGCACCTCTTCGGCGCAGGCGCCACGGTCCTGGTCGACGGGTACAACGTCGGCAAGTCCGGCTGGCCCGACCTCGAACTCGCCGAGCAGCGGACGCTCACCGTCGACGCCGCCGAGCGGCTCGCCCGCCGCTTCGGCGCCGACGTCGGCGTCGTGTTCGACGGCGCCGAGGTCGTCGGCGGCCACACCGTCGAGCGTCGCGCGGTCCGCGTGATCTACTCGGGTGCCGACCAGTCGGCCGACGACGTGCTCCGGGGCGAGGTCGACCGGCTGCCGGTCGGTCGGCACGTGGTCGTCGTCACCAACGATCGCCAGGTGGTCGGTGACGTCCGCGCCCGTGGCGCGAACACGGTCGCGAGCGAGCAGTTCCTCGCCGTGTCGCTCTGAGGGTCGACCTCGACGAGAGGTCGAGGCTTCCTCGGCTGTCAGGCGCCCCGCCGAGCCGCTTCCTTGGCGCGCTTCGCCTGGCGCTTCGCCGCCCGGCCGATCGCCTCGATGTGGCGATGGTCGAGATCGCCGATCTCGGCGCCGTTGTCGAACAGCACCCGGTAGCGCTGCCAGTTGAACCCGTTGGCGAGGATGACCTTGCCCTCGCTGCCGCGCTCGGCGCCGCGCAGGTCGACCGTGGTGCGGACCCGATCGCCGATCTTGAGGTCGATCTGGCCGTGGTGGGGGTGGGCCAGCGCATGGGGCTTCCAGAACTGCACGATCTCCATTGTGGCCGATGCGCATGCCGAACTGCACACCCGCGGCGTCACGTGGGCCGGTTCGCCCGCGGCGGGGCCCCGATAGGCTGCATCGCCTGTGAAGTCTTCGTTGGAACCCCTCGAGGGGAACAAGGTCAAGGTCTACGTCGAGGTCGACGAGGCCGAGTTCGACCGCGACATCGACCGCGCGTTCCGCACGATCGCACGGGAGGTGAAGCTGCCCGGCTTCCGCAACGGCAAGGTGCCCCGGCGCGTGCTCGAGGCCCGCATCGGGCTCGGCCCGGCCCGTGAACAGGCGTTGCGGGACGCGATCCCCGAGTACCTGAGCAAGGCCGTCCGCGAGCTCGACGTCGATCTCGTCGCGACGCCGGCGGTCGAGCTGACCGGCGGTCAGGAGGAGGGCCTCGTCGAGTTCGAGGCCGAGTGCGAGATCCGCCCGGAGATCACCGTCCCCGGCTACGGCGGGCTGCGCATCGAGCTCGATTCGCCGCTGCCCACGCCGGAGGAGCTCGACGAGGCGCGTGCGGCCGAGCTGAAGGCGGGCGGCACGCTCGTCCCCGCCGGTCGACCCGCCGAACTCGGCGACTTCCTGACCCTCGACATCGCCGCCGGCCGCGACGGCGAGGAGGTGCCGGGCCTCAACGCCGAGGACTGGTCCTACGAGCTCGGCCAGGGCTGGGTCGCCGAAGACTTCGACGATCATCTCGTCGGTGCGTCCGAGGGCGACGAGCTCACCTTCACCACCACCCCGAAGGGCACCGAGGAGGCGGCCGAGATCAGCGTCAAGGTGAGCGCGGTGCAGACCCTCGAGCTCCCGGAGCTGACCGACGACTGGGTGGCCGAGAACACCGGCGAGTTCGAGACCGTCGCCGAGTGGGACGCCGCGATCTCCGACCGGATCAGCGAGCAGAAGCTCGCCGGCATCCGGCAGCAGGTCGTGGGCAGGCTGACCGAGTCGCTGGTCCAGCTCGTCGACGTCGATCCGCCCGAGTCGATGGTCACCGGTGAGATGCAGAACCAGGCGCAGAACATGGCCCGCCAGTTCCAGAGCCAGGGCATCGATCTGTCGGCGTGGCTCTCGGCGACCGGGCAGGACATGGAACAGTTCCTGGAGGGGACCCGTCCCCAGGCCGAGCAGGCGGTGAAGGCCGATCTCGCCCTCCGGGCCGTCGCCGTGGCCGAGGACATCGAGGTCGGCGACGACGACATCGAAGCCGAGTACGCGCGGATGGCGATGCAGTTCAACCAGAAGGCCAAGGAGATCCGCAAGATCTACGAGCGCAACGACGCGGTCCCCGAGCTGATCGCCCAGATCCGCAAGTCCAAGGCGATGGACTGGCTGCTGCACCAGGTCGAGATGGTCGACCACGACGGGGCCGTGATCGATCGCGACCTCGTGCTCGGTCACACCCACGACCACGACGACGACGACGCACCCGACGACCTCCAGGGGGAGGCCGCCGGCGAGCCCACCGACGACGCCGGCGACGAACCCACCGACGAGCCCAACGAAGCCCCCCACGACGATCGCCTCGGCGATCGGGAATCCGAGTGACCATGACCACACCCGACAGCCACGCCCTGCGAGCCACGAACTACCTCGTCCCCAACGTCGTCGAGACGACCAGCAGGGGAGAGCGCGCCTACGACCTGTACAGCCGCCTGCTCAAGGACAACATCATCTTCCTGCAGACGCCGATCGACGACCAGATCGCGTCGCTGCTGTGCGCCCAGCTCGTCCACCTCGAGTCGGAGAACCCCGAGAAGGACATCAACATCTACATCAACAGCCCCGGCGGCGACATCACGGCGTTGTTCGCGATCTACGACACGATGCAGTTCATCCGCAACGACATCGCCACCATCTGCCTCGGGCAGGCGGCGTCCGCCGCGGCGGTCCTGCTGGCGGCCGGCACGAAGGGCAAGCGCCTCGCGCTGCCCCACAGCCGGATCCTGCTGCACCAGCCCTACGGGCAGGTCGGGTACGGCCAGGTGACCGACCTCGAGCTCGCCGCCAACGAGATCCTGCGGATGCGCGATCTGCTCGAGAAGATCCTCGCCGATCACACCGGACAGCCGCTCGAGAAGATCCACACCGACACCGATCGCGACTTCGTGCTCGAGGCCGGCGACGCACTGGAGTACGGGATCATCGACCAGGTGCTCTCCTCACGCGACGCCGCCGACCCCAACTCGGCGATCCGCTGAGCGACGTGCCTGGGCGGCCGGCGACGAGCGACCACGTCTCCGAGTGCCGGAGGTGCCATGATGGGGGTCGTCAGATCCGACGATTCGATGCGCGCTTGGAAAGGGGGCGGTGATCCATGGCGAAGTTCGGTGAGACCGGCGAGCTCCTGAAGTGCTCGTTCTGCGGGAAGTCCCAGAAGCAGGTCCGCAAGCTGATCGCCGGGCCCGGCGTGTACATCTGCGACGAGTGCATCGACCTGTGCAACGAGATCATCGAGGAGGAGCTCACCGAGACGGGCGACCTCACCTTCGATCAGCTCCCCAACCCGCGTGAGATCCGCGAGTTCCTCGACGACTACGTCGTCGGCCAGGAGGAGGCGAAGAAGATCCTGGCCGTCGCGGTCTACAACCACTACAAGCGCATCCAGTACCAGCAGACGACCGGCATCGGCCGCCGCGACGACGTCGAGCTGCAGAAGTCCAACATCTTGATGCTCGGGCCGACCGGCTGCGGCAAGACCCATCTCGCGCAGACGCTCGCCCGGATGCTGAACGTGCCGTTCGCCGTCGCCGACGCCACGGCGTTGACCGAGGCGGGCTACGTCGGCGAGGACGTCGAGAACATCCTGCTCAAGCTGTTGCAGGCGGCCGACTTCGACACCAAGCGTGCCGAGACCGGCATCGTGTACATCGACGAGATCGACAAGATCGCTCGCAAGAGCGAGAACCCCTCGATCACCCGCGACGTCTCGGGCGAAGGCGTGCAGCAGGCGCTGCTCAAGATCCTGGAGGGCACCGAGGCGTCGGTCCCGCCACAGGGCGGCCGCAAGCACCCTCATCAGGAGTTCATCACGATCGACACCACGAACGTGCTGTTCATCCTGGGCGGTGCGTTCGCCGGGCTCGAGCAGATGATCGAACAGCGGATCGGGCAGCAGGGCGTCGGGTTCCACGGACAGGTCCGGAGCCGGACCGAGCGCGATCCGGGCGAGCTGTTCGCCCAGGTGCTTCCCGAGGACCTGATCAAGTTCGGGATGATCCCCGAGTTCATCGGACGGTTGCCGATGGTCGGCGTCGTCCGGTCGCTCGACCGCGACGCGCTCGTCGAGATCCTGACCGAGCCGAAGAACTCCCTGGTGAAGCAGTTCCAGAAGGTGTTCGCCTTCGAGGACGTCGAGCTCGAGTTCACCGACGACGGGCTCGAAGCGATCGCCGACCTCGCGATCCTGCGCGGCACGGGTGCGCGGGGGCTGCGCGCGATCCTCGAAGAGGTCTTGCTCCACACGATGTACGACCTGCCCGGGCGGACCGACATCGGCCGGGCCGTGATCGACGCCGCGACCGTGCGCGACAAGACCAACCCCACCCTCGTGCCCCGCAAGAGCACCTCGCGGCCGCGGCGCGCCGCCAGCTGACCGGCGCGGGTCGCCTCGATCGACGACACGATGGACTACGACGCCGCCCTCGCGTACCTCGACAGTCACGCCTCGTACGACCGCACCGGGCGGGTCGACAACCCGAGCGTCGAACCGATCACGCGCTTGAGCAACGCGATGGGCGATCCCCATCGCAGCCAGCCGGTCATCCACGTCACCGGCACCAACGGCAAGGGATCGACCGTCCAGATGATCAGTCGGTTGCTCGTCGCACAGGGGCTGACCGTGGGCACCTACACGAGCCCGCACATCGACCGGATCAACGAGCGGATGCGCCGCAACGGTGAGCCGATCTCCGACGAGGAGTTCGGCGAGCAGATCGCGGGCGTCGCCGATCTCGAGATCGTGACCGGCGTCCGCCCCACCTACTTCGAGGCGGTGACCGCCGCTGCGTTCCGGTGGTTCGCCGACATCGCCGTCGACGTGGCGGTCGTCGAGGTCGGGATGCTGGGTCGCTGGGATGCGACCAACATCGTCGACGGCCAGGTCTCGGTCGTCACCAACATCGCGCTCGACCACACCGAGTTCGCGGGACCGACCCTCGCCGACATCGCCCGCGAGAAGGCCGGCATCATCCGCTCCGACGGCGCGGCCGTGATCGGCGAGACGTCGCCCGATCTGCTTCGGGTGTTCCGGGCGGAACGGCCGGCGACGATGCTGGTCCGCGGCGAGGACTTCGACGTGGTCGACAACGCCCTGGCCGTCGGTGGCCGGGCTCTCGCCCTGCGGACGCCCACCACGATCTACTCCGACGTGTTCCTGCCCCTCCACGGTGCCCACCAGGGCGACAACGCGGCCGTCGCGTTGACGGCCGTCGAGACGTTCTTCGCCGCTCCGCTCGGCGACGACGTCGTCATGGAGGGGTTCGCGAACGTCGAGCTCCCGGGACGCTTCGAGGTCGTCGGCGTGCAGCCGCTCGTGATCATCGACGGCGCGCACAACCCGGCCGGGGCCGACGTGTGCGCGTCGGTGTTCTTCGGCGACTTCCATCCCGAGGGTCGGCGCATCCTCGTCGTCGGGACGCTGCGCGACCCCGCCGAGATGATCGCCGCGATCCGTGCCGACGAGTTCGACGTCGTGCACGCGTGCACCGCGCCCACGCCGCGAGGACGGCCCGGTGCCGAGGTCGCCGCCGCGGCGAGGGCGCTCGGCTGCGACGAGGTGTTCGTCCACGAGACCGTGGAGCGGGCGTGCGACGCCGCGCTCCGTCACGCCGACGCCGACGACGCCGTGCTCGTGTGCGGCTCGATCTACGTGGCCGGTGCCGCCCGATCCCACGTTCGCCCGCGCGCCAACTGACGCCGCCGGCGACGCGGATGCCTTCGACGCCGTCACCTTCGCCGACCCCGACGGCAACCCGATCCAGTCCCGAGGTTCACCCGTCGTCCCCACCGGACCGCCCACGGCGACGCCCAAGTCCTACCGGGCCCCGATCA
>CBFCWS010000017.1:0-17442 GCA_965601765.1 uncultured Ilumatobacter sp.
CGGTTACCACAGGGTAAGTTGGAGACATGACGACCCCGGACCTGCCAGCCGCCGCGGAGGCGCTCGAACTCGCCGAAGCTCTCATCGCCAAAGCCGTTGCTCACCTCGGCGAGGTCGGTGGCCCCGACGAGGCACAGGTCCTCGCCTACGACATCGCCCACGCCGCCGCCGGTGTGGAGACCGCTGCGGCGATGCTCGCGTACGGCGAGCGCGGCGACGTCGAGGCCGCACTGACCTGCGGCTTCGCCGCCGACGCCATCCACGATGTCATCACCAAGGTGACCGGCCGCGAAGGGCTGTGGGGCGTCGAGCTGGCGACCCTCGCACCGACACACGACTTCGTCGAGCGCTTCCGCGCCCCGGAGTTCATGGCATCGCTCGCGACCACGCCCGGACCCCGCCACCTGAGCGACGACATGGAGATGGTGCAGGACACGTTCCGTGCGTTCGCGACGGATCAGATCGCGCCACATGCCGAACACGTGCACCGCACCAACGGCGACGTCCCCGAGGCGATCGTCTCCGGACTCGCCGAGGTGGGCGCGTTCGGTCTGAGCGTTCCCTCCGACTACGGCGGGTTCAGCGAGGGCGGACCCGACGAGTACCTCGGGATGGTGATCGCGACCGAGGAGTTGAGCCGCGCCAGCCTCGGGATCGGCGGCTCGCTGATCACGCGTCCCGAGATCCTCACCCGAGCGCTGGTCAAGGGCGGCACCGAGGACCAGAAGCAGGAGTGGCTCCCCAAGCTCGCCACGGCCGAGGTGATGCCCGCGGTTGCCGTCACCGAGCCCGACTACGGCAGCGACGTCGCCGGCATCAAGGTCACCGCGGTGCCTGCGCCCGGACCCGACGGCGAAGCGGGCTACGTGATCAACGGCGTCAAGACCTGGTGCACGTTCGGCGCTCGCGCCGACGCGCTCGCGCTGCTCGCCCGCACCGACCCCGACCGCTCGAAGGGGCACCGCGGACTCAGCCTGTTCGTGGTTCCCAAGCCGCGCGGCGATGCCCACGGGTTCGAGTTCACCCAGGACCCCGTCGTCGTCGACGGCGTCGAGCGCGTCGGCAAGATGGAAGGACGCCCGATCGACACGATCGGCTACCGCGGGATGCACTCCTACGAGATCGCGCTCGACAGCTGGTGGGTCCCGGCCGACCACCTCGTCGGCGAGGACGACGGCATGGGCAAGGGCTTCTACCTTCAGATGGCGGGCTTCGAGAACGGCCGCCTCCAGACCGCGGCGCGTGCGGTCGGGGTCATGCAGGCCGCCTACGAGTCCGCCGTCGACTACGCCGAGAACCGGGCGGTGTTCGGCTCCGACATCATCGAGTACGAGCTGACCCGGGTGAAACTCGGCCGCATGGCGATGATCATCCAGGCGAGCCGCCAGTTCTCCTACCAGGTGGCCCGGCTGATGGCGGAAGGCCGCGGCCAGATGGAGGCCTCGATGGTCAAGGCCTACGTCTGCAAGGCCGCCGAGTGGGTCACCCGCGAGGCGATGCAGATCCACGGTGGCTTCGGCTACGCCGAGGAGTACGAGGTCAGCCGCCTGTTCGTCGACGCCCGCGTGCTGTCGATCTTCGAAGGCGCCGACGAGACCCTCTGCCTCAAGGTGATCGCCCGTCGCCTCACCGCGTGACGAAGCAAGCCTGGCTTGCTTCGTCACGTCACCAGCGGGCGACGAACTCGCTGACGGATCGGACGCGTTCGAAGTCGGCGCCGGCGTGGTCGTCGTAGGGGTCGACCAGGATCGGGTGGAGGCCTGCCGCACGAGCTCCGCCGACGTCCATCACGACCGAGTCGCCGAGGTAGGCGATCCGGCTGCGGTCGATGCCGTCGAAGTGGTGCAGGGCGAACTCGAAGATCGTCGGGTCGGGCTTGGCGACCCCGACGACGTGGCTGTCGATGACGACCCGCATCTCGACGCCGACGCCGGCGCCGACCTGGCACACACCGGCGATGGCGAGCGCACGCTCGACCTGGCCGGACGCGTTCGACACGACGCCCATCGGGACGTTGCGCTCCGCCAGGGCGCGCAGGCCGACCATCGTGTCGGGGATCGGCCAGCGCCAGACGTGGGCGTTGCGGACGGCGCCGAGGATCTCGGCGGCGAGATCGACCAGCCCGGTGTCGCAGCCGATCGCGCGGACGTAGACGTGGTCGTACACCGACCAGTCGGTCTCGTGGGAGGCCGAGGCGGACTTCTCGGCCATCCCCCGGTAGTGGGCGCGGGTGTGGGCGTCGATCGACGGGTCGCCGCCGAGTGGGGCGAGCAGCGGGCCGAGCACCGTCGGGTCGGGCAGGACGAGCACGCCACCCGCGTCGAACAGGACGGCGTCGAACCGGGTCATCCGCCCGCGCCGAGCAGCTCCAGGATCCGCTCGGGCGAGATGCCACAGCCGGCGAGGATCTCCTGGTACCGCTCGACCTCGTTGAAGCTCGACGGATCGGAGAAGTCGATCGCCTCGAACACGCAGGTGGCCTCCTCCTCGGTGTACCCGATGCCGACGAGCCCGGCGATCGTCTGCTCGCGCACGGAACCGGCATCGGCGTCGAAGTCGGAGCCGTCGTCGAGGTCGTCGTCGCTCGGACCGGCTTCCTCGGTCGTTTCCGCCGGCGCCGCCGCGGCATCGCCACCGTCGTCCGCATCGGAACCGCACGCACCCGCGAACACGAGCGCGGCCACCGCTCCCAGCAATCGAATCGACATGGCCCGCACGCTACCGGCACCCGCTCGCACACCCGGCAGCACCGTGTTGCACTCTCAGCGGGCGGCAATACGATGCGCTCGGATGGGCATCCTGCACTGGATCTTCGGCAAGCATCCGCCGCGGCCGGCCGATCCGGAGCGGTCTGCCGAGGCCGCATGGTTGCCGCTCTGGCAGGCACAGCTCGTGCTCCACGAGCTCTGGGAGCGCGAGATCCCGGCGGTGATGAGCGAGGACCACACGTCGCATCTCCGCTTCGGCGCTCGCGAGCCGATGGCGAGGATCTACGTGATGGAGCCCCGCCTCGTCCAGGCCGAGTCGGTCATCGAGGAGATCACCGGCTACCCGCCCGCCCACCTCGACGGCCGCTGACCGCGACAGCGTGCGTGGGCACGTTCCGCGGGTCGTTCAGATCGGGGCGCGGAGGAGTTCGGGGGCGAACGGGACCGACGTGGCCAGCTCGCCGACCGGCCTGCGACCGGATGCGCCCACGACACCGGCGACGAGGTCGGGATCGATCGCGGCCCACCGCGGGTCGTCGCCGATGCGGGCGAGGGCCTCTAAGCCGAAGGCGGCCGGGAGCACGTCGTCCTCTGCCACGGCCGCCCACGCCTCGCCCGCTGCGCACGCCACCGTCGCCGCGACGGCCGCCGGCGCGATCATCGTCCCGATCGCCACGAGCGCCGGTTCGAACACGACGGGCCGCGTGCCGAGCTCGGTCGGCCCGACCACGACCACCTCGACGTCGCGCCGGGCGACCGAGCGCCGCAGCCGTTCCGCCGAGCCGGTACCGTCGTCGACGACCACGACCGTCGGGCTCGGCGACTCGCCGTGGGATCCGTCGGCCCGATCGACCGCCGCGGCCACCACCGCGACGTCCGCCCACTCGGCCGGCGCGACGATCGCAGCGCCGGCGGGGAGGTGCCGTGCGACCGCCCGGACGTCGACCGGATCGCGATCTACGAGATCCCACGCCAGACGAGCGGGCTCGGTCGCGGTCACCAGCCGCGCGCACGCCGCCCAGAGCGGGCCCGCCGCCGGTTGGCGGCCGAGGATCCGCCGGCAGGAGATCAGCAGGTCGGCGTGGTCGGCGCCGAGCGACGCGAGGGCGTAGGCCGTGTCCCTGACGAGGGCGTGTCCGCCCACCGCGCCCGAACGGGCGACGTATCGCAGGTGCTCGATCGGGTGCACGACCGCACGGTATGCGACCACGGCGAGCCGGGCCACGCGGGCCACCGGATGGCACCGGCCGCAGGAAGGACGACGCGAGCGACCGACAGGCGATCCGACGACCGATCCCACCCCGGGGCGTCGGGAGGCGCCGGGGTTGGGGGGCCTGACGGCCGCATCGGTAGGATCGCAGGCCGTGGCGACGCGACTCGACGACGATCTGCAGCTGTCCCCGATCGGCGGCAAGCCCCGCGCCCTGTCCGACTGGTTGACGACGTTCCACCTGGCGAGCGTCGTCGTCGATCCGTACACGAACGAGAGCTCCTGGATCCTCGACACCGCCGTTCGGATCCTGGAGGAGTTCCGCGGCTCGCAGGCGCGCGTCAACTTCGTCGTCACCGCCGACCAGCGCGACGCCGAGCGCTTCCTCGGACCGCTGACCGAGCGGTTCCTCGTGTTCTGCGACCCCGACCGCGGCTTCGTGCGCGCCACCGGACTCACCAAGTTGCCGGCGTTCGTGCTCGTACGCGTCGACGGCGAGGTCGCCGCGAGCGCAGAGGGTTGGTCCCCCCGGCAGTGGGAGACCGTTGCGGAGACGATCGCAGCCGCGGCGAACTGGAACGTCCCCACCATCCCGGCGCCCGGCGACCCGGCGCCGTTCGCCGGGACCGACGCCGGCTGAGCGTGCCGCCCCGACCGGCGTACGCCGATCTCCCGATCGGCGAGGCGCTCGATGAGATCGCGACGTCGCTGCGCGACAACGTCCCCACGTTGATCGTGGCGCCGCCGGGCGCCGGCAAGACCACGATCGTCCCGCTGTCGCTCCTCGACGAGGCGTGGCTCGACGGCCGCAGGATCGTCATGCTCGAGCCGAGGCGTCTCGCCACGCGTGCCGCGGCCGCTCGCATGGCCGAGCTGCTCGGCGAGCGCATCGGCGACACCGTCGGCTACCAGACCCGCGACGAACGCCGCATCGGGGCCGACACCAGGATCGAGGTCGTGACGGAGGGCATCCTCACCCGCCGGCTGCAGCACGACCCCGAGCTCCCGGGCGTCGGGGCCGTCATCTTCGACGAGGTGCACGAGCGCAACCTCTGGACCGATCTCGGCCTCGCGCTCACCCTCGACGCGATGGAGACGATCCGACCCGAGCTCCGCCTGGTCGCGATGTCGGCGACTCCCGACATCGACGCCCTCCGTGCGGTCGTGCCCGGCGCCCAGGTCGTCACGTCGGTCGGTCGAGCGCATCCGGTCGACATCCGCTGGGCACCTCGGCAACGCAACGACCGGCTCGAGCGGGCCACGGCGTCGGCGATCGAGCGGGCGATCGTCCACGACGACGGCGATGTCCTCGCGTTCCTGCCGGGCATCGCCGACATCAACCGGACACGCGACGCGCTCACCCTGCCGCCCGGTGTCGAGGTGCACCGCCTGAGCGGATCGGTGTCGTACGACGAGCAGCAGGCCGCGCTCCGACCGTCCCCGCCGGGCGGCCGGCGCATCGTCCTCGCGACCGACATCGCGGAGACCTCGCTCACGGTCGACGGGGTCGCGATCGTGGTCGACTCGGGGCTCGCGCGTGCGCCGCGGTTCGATCCCGGAACCGGCCTGACCCGCCTGGCGACGATCACGACGAGCCGCGACTCGGCCGACCAGCGCGCGGGACGGGCGGGGCGGCTCGGGCCGGGGGTCTGCTACCGCCTGTGGAGCAAGGTCGAGCACGGGAGCCGGCTGCGCCACCGCCGGCCGGAGATCTCAGACGTCGATCTCGCCGGGCTCGTGCTCGACGTCGCGGCCTGGGGGACACCGATCGACCAGTTGCGCTGGGCGACCCCGCCGCCGACCTCGGCCGTGCGCTCGGCACGGGCGCTCCTCGCCGACCTCCACGCACTCGACGACGATCGGATCACCGACGTCGGGAGGCGGCTGCAGCAGTTCGGCGTCCACCCCCGTCTGGGCCGCCTGCTGGTCGCTGAGCCGACCTCGCTCGGCTGCGTGCTCGCAGCCGTCCTCGACGAACGCGACGTCCTGCGGGGCAGGCCCGGCGACCTCCCCGTCGACCTCGCGCTCAGGATCGACCTGGTCGCCGGCCGCACACGCGACGACCGTGCGGACCGCGCCGCGGTCGGGCGGGTCCGCGATCGGGCCGACGACCTCGCTCGCCGCGTCGGCATCCGACTCGACCTCGGCGCGATCGACTCGTCGCGGGCCGGCGGCGCGCTGATCGCCGCCTACCCCGAGCGGATCGCCGCACGACGCCGCCCCGGCCAGTTCCAGTTCCGAACCGGGAGCGCCGCGTGGGTCGGTACCGACGACCCGGTCGCCCACGATGCGTTCCTCGTCGCACCCGACGTCGATCCGCAACGCCGCGGCGACCGGATCCGCCGGGCCGCCGTCATCGACGCCGACGACGTCACTCACGTCCTCGGCGACGCGGTGGTCGAGTCGTCGACGCTCGTCTGGGACGGCGACCGCGACGATCTGGTGGAAGTCGTCGCCCGCCGGCTCGACGGGATGCAGCTCGGCGAGACCCGCCGCCGACCGGCGCCGTCGGAGGCCACGACGGCCGCGCTCCTCGACCGCGTGCGTGCGACCGGGCTCGCCGTGCTCGGCTGGTCGGACCGATCGCTCTCGATCCGCCGACGGGTCGACTTCCTCCACCGCGAGGTGGGGTCGCCGTGGCCCGACTGGAGCGTCGACGCGCTGGCCGGATCGCTCGACGAGTGGCTCGCCCCGTACCTGCCGGGTGCCGTCGGCCGCCGCGACCTCGAGGGGCTCGACGTGGCGATGGTCCTGCGCTCGCAGCTGCCATGGCCCGAGGGCGCCGACCTCGACCGGGTGGCGCCGCCGCGCCTCGACCTCCCGACCGGGCGGTGGGCCACGATCGACTACTCGGGCGATGCGCCCACCGCGGCCGTGCGTGTCCAGGACCTGTTCGGCACGACGGAGCATCCGACCGCGGGCGGCCGACCGATCGTGCTGGAGCTGCTCTCCCCCGCCGACCGTCCGATCCAGGTCACCGCCGACCTGCCGGGGTTCTGGGCCGGATCGTGGGCCGACGTGCGCAAGGAGCTCGCCGGCCGGTATCCGAAGCACCAGTGGCCGGCCGACCCTGCGACGGCGGCGCCGCGCCGGCTGAAGGACCGCTGAGATGACGATCGCCGGGCTCAGCCCGTGGGTCGCGCTCATCGCCCTCGCGATCGCGTTCGTCGGGTCGTCGCTGCAGGCGTCGATCGGCATCGGGCTGGGGTTGGTCGCGGCGCCGACGATGACGCTGCTCGACCCCGACTTCGTCCCCGGCGCGCTCGTCATCGCGGTGGTGCCGCTGACGGTCGGCATGGCCGCGAGGGAGCGGGACCACATCGACGGTCGCGGCCTGCTGACGGCGGTCCCCGGCCGTTTCGTCGGTGTGATCGTCGGCGCGTTCGTCCTCGTCAACACCGGTACCGGGACGATCGCCCTGGTCGTCGCGGCGAGCGTCCTGATCGCCGTCCTCGCGTCGCTGACGTCGCGCCGGTTCGCACCGTCCCCGCGCAACCTCGCGATCGCGGGCGCCGGCTCCGGGTTCGCCGGGGCGGTCGCCGGCGTCGGCGGACCGCCGATGGCGCTCACGTACCAGCACGCCGACCCGGGCACGCTGCGCTCGACGCTCGCGGTCTTCCACTCGATCGGCGCGTTCGTCACCATCCCGAGCCTGGTCATCGCCGGGGCGATCGGCACGCACCAGTGGCAGCTCGCCGCGCTGCTCGTGCCGGGTGTGCTCGCCGGCCTGTTCGCCGGCAGGTACACGATCGGACGGCTTCCCCAGACGCTCGTCCGCCTCGCCGTGCTCGTCGTGTGCGCCGCCTCCGCGGTCGCGCTGCTCGTCCAGCAGCTCGCGTGAGCGGCTGCGATCGGCGACGACGATCGGGGCCGCTCCGCGACGACGGGGCGATGCGTCCTGCTCCACCTCCGGAGCCGCCGTCGGCTCGGGATGCGGGGCGTGACGAACGGGGCCGCAGCACCGACCGCCGCGTAGGGTGAGGAGCATGTCCGGCACCGATCTGCCTCCCCTCGACGACGACTTCGGCTTCACCGAGCTCCTGCCGCTCGGCCCCGACACGACCGAGTACCGACTGGTGAGCGACGAGGGGGTCTCGACGTTCGACACCCCGGTCGGTGAGTTCCTGCGCGTCGAACCCGAGGCGATCCGCCGGCTGACCGCGACGGCGATGCACGACATCGCCCACTTCCTGCGCGCCGGGCACCTCCAGCAGCTCCGCAGCATCCTCGACGACCCCGAGGCCAGCGCGAACGACCGCTTCGTGGCGACCGATCTGCTCAAGAACGCGGTGATCGCGTCGGGTGGTGTCCTGCCGATGTGCCAGGACACCGGGACCGCCATCGTCAAGGGCAAGAAGGGCCAGATGGTCTACACGGGCGGCGGCGACGAGCGGGCGATCGCCCGCGGCGTCGCCGACACCTATCTGACGAGCAACCTGCGCTACAGCCAGATGGCGCCGCTCGACATGTACCGCGAGGCGAACACGGGCACCAACCTGCCCGGTGAGATCAAGATCTCGGCGGTCGACGGCGACGAGTACAAGTTCCTGTTCATCGCCAAGGGCGGCGGGAGCGCCAACAAGAGCTTCCTGTACCAGGAGACCAAGGCGCTGCTCAACGAGGCGACGCTGCTGCCGTGGGTCTTCGAGAAGATGCAGTCGCTCGGCACCTCGGCCTGTCCGCCGTATCACCTCGCCGTCGTCATCGGCGGCACGTCGGCCGAGTTCGCCGTCGAGACGGCCAAGCTCGCCTCGACGAAGTACCTCGACCGCCTCCCGACCGAGGGGTCGGCGAGCGGGCACGCCTTCCGCGATGTCGAGCTCGAAGCCAAGCTGCTGAAGCTCGCGCAGACGACCGGCATCGGCGCCCAGTTCGGCGGCAAGTACTTCTGCCACGACGCTCGGGTCGTGCGGCTGCCCCGCCACGGGGCGAGCTGCCCGGTCGCGATCGCGGTGTCGTGCTCCGCCGATCGCCAGGCGCTCGGCAAGATCACCCGGGACGGACTGTTCCTCGAACGGCTCGAGACCGACCCGGCCCGGTTCCTGCCCGAGCCGACCGAGTCCGATCTCGACGAGACCGACGTCGTGCGGATCGACCTCACCCGTCCGATGGCGGAGATCCGCTCCGAACTCTCCAGGCATCCCGTCAAGACCAGGGTCATGCTCACCGGCCCGATGGTGGTCGCCCGCGACATCGCGCACGCGAAGATCAAGGAGCGCCTCGACGCCGGCGAGCCGATGCCCGACTACCTGCGCGATCACGCCGTCTACTACGCCGGTCCGGCGAAGACCCCGGAAGGGTACGCGTCCGGATCGTTCGGCCCGACGACGGCCGGCCGCATGGACTCCTACGTCGACCAGTTCCAGGCGGCGGGCGGCTCGATGGTCATGCTGGCCAAGGGCAACCGATCGCAGCAGGTCACCGACGCCTGCAACGCGCACGGCGGCTTCTACCTCGGCTCGATCGGCGGTCCCGCAGCGCGGCTCGCGCTCGACAACATCACCTCGGTCGAGGTGCTCGAGTATCCGGAGCTCGGTATGGAGGCCGTGTGGAAGATCGAGGTCGAGGACTTCCCGGCCTTCATCGTCGTCGACGACAAGGGCAACGACTTCTACGCCCAGGTCCGCGCCGAGGCCGCCGCCGAAGGCATCAGGGTCGCCATCGGCTGACGACACCGTCGACGGACGACCGTGACATCGAGCAGCACTCCCGACGCGACCGAACCCCCGAGCTCCGTCGCGGTCACGCGCCCGCTCCGGAGTCCGTCGCGGCTCGGGACGAGCCTCGAACGGATGCTGACGGCGATGGCCGATTGGCCGGCGCCGTTGCTGTTCGGCGCGTTCCTGGCGTGGTTCATCGGTTGGTCGGTCCTCGCGAGCGTGCTCGTCGAGCGGTTGGTCGACGAGGGGGACCAGGCGGCCCTGGCGCTGGCTGCCGGCGACCTCGTTCCCGCGATCGGCGTGCTCTTCTCGTTCCTCACCGGGTTCGTGATCTCGAGCCAGTGGAGCCGGAGTCGATCCGCCGAGGGTCTCGCCGGCACCGAAGCCGACGCCGCGGTCCAGCTCTGCCTCGCGAGCCAGTCACCCGGCATCGACGGGGAGACGATCCGGCACCGCCTCGCCGCCTATCTCGACCTCGTCGTGAGCGCCGACTGGCACACGCTCGTGCACCACTCCGGTCGGTCCCACATCGGCGACCGCCGCACCTCCGACGCCCTCGATGCACTCGAACGAACGGCCCGCGTCGAGGCGACCGCCGGCGACGTGTCGACCGCCATCGCCCACGACGTGCTGCGCGCAGCCGAGGGGATCGCCGTGGCCCGCCGCGACCGCCTGAACCTCTCCGGGCACGGTCTCCCGGCACCACTGTTCATCCTGGTCTTCATCGCAGGTGTCGTCCTGAGCCTCGATGCGATCGTCCTGTCGGTCGGACTGGACGGGCTCTCGGGGTTGATGGTCGGCGGGCTGGTGGTGCTGATCGCGCTCGACCTGGCGCTCATCGTCGCGATCAGCGATCCGTTCCGCGGGCCGATGCGAGCGCTGCCGACGCCGATCACCGTCGTGCGCGACGACCTCCGTCGAGGCCGATTCGGACCGCTCGGCCGGGACGACCCCTCGACGACCTGAGCGCGACGGCGCGACGTACTCACGCCGTGTCGGACCCAGGGGTGGTCGTCGCCCGCGACGACCATGTCATCCCCGACTCATGATCGCCGTGGACGGGCTCACCACCCGAGCCCGGTGTCGAGGTCGAAGGCGCCCGCTGCGCGCCTGGGCCGAGTGTCGCACCCCCTCGTCATGATGGGGGTATGACGTCGATGGCCGCGCCGGTGCGAACGGTTCCCGACTCGGTCGCGGTCGAGTCGCTCGCCGACGTCGACGTGTCGCTGGCCCCTGGTGAGGTGTTGTGTCTGCTCGCTGACGAAGAGGTCGAACGGCGGCAGCGGGCGGCGCGGCTGTGCAAGCTGTTGGGTGAGGCCGAAACGTCCGGCGCCTGGCGCGGTGGGCACTTCCGGTCGATGACACAGTGGGCCAGAGCCCGACTCGGATGGTCCGACGCCGACTGCCGGCGCCACCTCGCGATCGCCCGCGCCGGCCAACAGCATCCCGACCTGCTCGACAGCCTCGCAGACGGCGACATCGCCGTCGAACACGCCGCAGTGCTGGCACGACACCTCCTCCACCACCCCCGACTCGCCGAACGCCCCCAGTTCGAGGTCGAGTTGGCGTTCTGGCTCGGCCAAGCCCGACGCCGCGAGTACGACGACTTCCGCACCCGCATCGCCGAATGGGTCGCCACCTGCGAACCCGACGACGCCGACGACCAGCACCAGCAACACGCCGACCGGCGGACCGCCTCCGTCCGCGCGGACGACGACGGCACGTTCCACCTCTCAGCGCTGTTCGACCCCGTCAGCGGTGCGGAGTCCAGCGAGTGCTTCGCCCGCTTCCGCGAAGCACTCCTGCACTCCGACTGGTCCGACGCCGAGACGGTCCACGGCTCCGACACCCATCCCGGCCACCTCCGCCGCACCGAGGGTCAGCGGGCCGTCGACGCGCTCGTGCTGATGGCCCGGCTCGCGGTCCGCAACGACGTGACGTCGGTTGCAGGTGTCGGCAGCGACCCTGGCGTGCTCGTCCTGGTCGACCAGCAGACATTCCTCGACGAGCTCGCACGACCGAACGGCGACGGCACCGTCGCAGCACCCGAGCCCGCCGACCTCGACCTCGATCTCGACCTCCCAGCAGCTTCATCCCTGCCTCACCGGCGTCGCTGTCGCATCGCCAACGGGCCCGCCGTCGCCCCCTCGGTCGCCGTCGACGCAGCGATTGCGGGCTGGGTGCGCTTCGTCATGGTCGACTCGCTCGGCAACCCGGTCGCCGTGTCGTCCAAGCAGCGGCTCTTCCGGGGGCCGCTGCGCGACACGGTCCTCGCCCTGCACGATCGATGTCTGTACCCCGGCTGCCGACGGCGAGCCGGGGCCTGCGACGCCGACCACCGAGTCGAACACGCACACGGTGGACCCACCGCGCTCACCAACCTGACCCCCGGACCCGTCTGCGGCACCCACAACCGCTTCAAAGCACTCACCGGCTATCTGCCCGTGCAGGACCACGACGGCATCTGGCACACCTGCGACCTCACGTCGGGACGGTTCGTCGACCCCCTCGCATGAGCCACGCCCCACGCGAACTCGGCGCGAGCAGCACACGAGGTCGAGCCAGCGACAATCGGCGCGCAAGCCGAGCTCGTGCACTGCGAGACCGGTCGAGGTGGTCGATGTGGGATGACGACCGAACGTGTGCGCCGTCTGACGGGACACGCGACAACGGCTCGGGGATCGCTTTCGCATCGTCGAGCGGTGCCGTGTCGAGCCCCGCGAGCGATGCCGTTCACGGCGGTGTCGATCACCTCTGACGGGCTCAGCTGCGCGGGTGGTGACGCTTCGCTCGTGAGGCCGTCGGTGTGGCGCGGGCGACCGAGCCACACGCGGACCTCCGAGTAGGTTCCAGCCCGGCAGCTGCCGGTCGATCGGCTCATCGACGACGCGACGCCCTCAGCCAAGCTCGATCTCCGCCACGCCACGTCGCACGGCATCGCCGACGCAGCACCGTCGCCGCGCCGACGTGGGCACCGGCCGGCTCGGGATGAACTGGTCGGGATTCGCGTCGTGCTCCTCAGGGTTGTCGGCGGAGTCGGTCGGTGATCGAGCGAGCGCGTGATGTGATGCCTTCGAAGTCGCCGTCACGAACGGCTGCGGAGCTCGCGATCCACGACATCCCCACCGCTCGCACGGCCGGGACGGCGAGGTAGTCGTCGATCGTGGTGTCGTCGACGCCGCCGGTCGGCACGAACTGCACGCCCGCGAACGAGTACGCCGCCGCGAGCGCCTTGATCGCCGCGGGGCCACCAGCGGTCGACGCCGGGAAGAACTTCACCGTCGAGATGTCGCGGGCCAGACACGCCTGGATCTCGGTCGGCGTGATCGCTCCGGGGAGGAACGGCACGCCGAGCTCGGCGGCCCGGTCGGCGAGCGCGGGGTCGAACCCCGGTGACACGGCGAACGCCGCGCCTGCGGCCGCAGCCTGTTCGAGCCGCTCCACGGTGAGGACCGTCCCGGCGCCGACGACGGCGTCGGGAACGTCGGCGACGATCGTCTCGAGTGCGGCGAGGCCGACGTCGGTGCGGAGCATCACCTCGACCGCGGGCACGCCGCCGTCGACGAGTGCGGCAGCGACCGGGACGGCGCGCTCGATCGTGCCGATGGTGACCGTTGCGACGACGCGTTGGTCGCCCAGGACCTGATCGATCGTGGCGCCGGTCATCGTCCCGTGTACCTCTCGTCGTCGACGAGCTTCCAGCCGCCGTCGTCGTCGACGACCACACGGGCGCTCATGCCGCCGGCCTCCTCGATGACGCCGTAGTCCTGCCCGGAGTCGGCCGGGTCGGCGAACATCGTGACGAAGCGGTCGTCGCCGACGTCGACGCGGCGGTGGATCCACCCGGGGCCACGTAGATGGCGACGCCGGGTGTCATCTCGATCGCATCGGAGTTGCCGTCCTCGTCCTCCATCAGCATGACGCCGTGGCCAAGGTGCTGGTGGCACGCCGAGCCCACCCGTCGGCGCGTCGAGAACGAACTTCTGGCTCTTCATGTCGTGTGTCCGGGTCATGTCAGATCTTCTCCACGGTGAGGTCGAGGACGGGGGCGATCGCGTCGAGGCGACGGGAGGCGACAGGTGAGGTCGCCGCGAGCGAGGATCATGTGGTGCGACGGCGGTCGCTCGACGAGTCCGTACCCGTCGGCGACGCGAAGAATCGCACCGTCGAGGCAGGCGGAGTCGTCGTGCTGGGGGAAGCCGGTGAGCTCCGCAGGGTTGACGGTGAGGGTGTCGATCGTGTTGGTGGCGACGAACTGTTCGTGTCCATTGGCTCCATTTCCCTTCACGGTGATGTAGTTCTACTCGCGCGTTCAGCTCGATCGGGGGTGCGGATCGCGATCGAGCCACTCAACCGCTTCGAGACCAGCCTGGTCGACACCGCCGCTTGGCATCGCGCTCGACACGTTCCACGCGGCCATCGAGCAGCGCGACCTCGTCGCTCGCGTCCGCCGGGCAGCCGGCACCTGCTTCACGTCCAGGCGTGCGAAGCGGACCACGGCTCGCCGGGCGGCGACAACGTCGACCGGCGCGGCGTGTCGCCACGCTGACCGAGATCGGGTACGTCGGACGGTTGTGCATCCGGGCGGCTGCCATGCTCGGTCGGCATCGTGTCAGGATCGCGACGACTCGACCCGCGCGGTCACGTGCAGCACGACCTTCCGGATCTCGATCCTCGTGAGCAACCAGGACAACTGGGGGGCGTCGGCCAGGCGCAGTTCGTCAGCACGACGTCGTCCTGCTCGTAGCACCACAGCGTCGACGGACCGCCCGACTCCGCCAGTCCCGTGCCAGGACCGGCGCGCGGTTGCTCGCGCCGTCGGCAGGACTCCCGTGCGTGGGCCCGGTCGCAGTGATCGTCGTCGAAGGCGAGAGCGACGCACCGCGCTCGACCGAGTTGCGGCACGGCCGGATCGCGACCTCGTCGCGGAACCCGTCGCGGTCCTCCCGGTCGGAGGTGCCCAGACGTTCGGCGCACGCTGCTCCGCGACGGCCCGGCGAACGAGGATCTCCGCGTCGGCGGGCTGTGCGACGCCGGCGAGCAACACCACGTCCGACTGGCTGTCACGCGTCCGGCCTCGGTGCGCCGGTCCCGAGCGGATCGGGACGACGCTCGCGGCGCAAGGAGCGGTACGCCGCCCACCTCGTCGAGGCGATCCCGACCGACCGCATCCCGAGACCGTTGACGGCGGTGCTCGACCGCGTTCGACGGCGAGCCGATCGTCGGGACAGGGCGCTCGTCAGGCCGTCGGTTCGGCCCGGCGGCCGAGCCGGACCGGGACCTCGGAGTACGTCCAGTCGGGGAGCTTGCGGTCGATCGACTCGTCCACGGTCGCGACGCCGTCGGCGAGATCGACGAGCTTGGGGAACGGCACGTCGATGTCGCCCGTCCGACCGGCGAGGCGTTCCTCGAGATCGTCGGGGAATGCTGCGAGCAGGCTCGGGATCACCGTGCGCACCTGCTGGGGCAGGAAGCACCGTGACCCGTCGGTGATCGTCTGCAGTGCGCGCTCGAGCTCGTTGCTCGCCCGGGAACCGAGCGCCCCGTCGATCACGAGCTGCTCGAACGCCGTGTTCACCGCACCCGATCCCGTCTTGCACGGCGTGCACTGACCGCACGACTCGACGTGCAGGAACCGGGCGACGCGGTGGGCCACGTCGACCATGTTGCGGGAGTCGTCGTACACGATGAACCCGGCCGATCCGAGCCCGCCGCCCGCTGCCGACAGCCCTTCGTAGCTCACGGACGCGCCGAGCGCCTCGGAGGTGAGCACCCCGTTCGACACACCCGACAGGACGGCCTTGACGCTCCGATCCGGCGCGACGCCGCCGCCGACCTCGACGATCACGTCGCGGAGCGGATGGCCGACCTCGATCTCCGCGACCGCGGGTCGCACCACGTCACCGGTCACCGTCACGATCGTCGGCCCCGGCGAGTCGTGCGTTCCCATCCCCCGGTACCACGACGCGCCGCGGCGCATGACCAACGAGACGTGGGCGTAGGTCTCCACGTTGTTGACGACCACCGGGTTGGAGCCGAGGCGCTCGGCGACGTCGTCGCCGACCGCTCCCGCCGACCACCCGAGTTGCGGTGCGTTCGAGAACAGCCCGTAGAGGTAGGGCGGGATGTGGCGGGGCAGCGGATCCTCGCCCTCGATCACCTCGAGCAGAGCCGTCTCCTCACCGAAGAGGTAGTGGTCCGGACCCTCGACGACCGCGATCTCGATGCCGTCGGCCCAGCCGGCATCGACCAACTCGGCGATCGTGCGATCGAGCGCCTCGATCTCGCGGCGATACGAGGCCTTGGTCGCGACCACGAGCCGGTCGGCGTCGAGCGCGGTCGCCGCGATCAGCGCCCCGGTGACGACCGCATACGGGTTCGCACGCAGGAGCGCACGATCCTTGAACGTGCCCGGCTCGCCCTCGGCGGCGTTGACGACGACCGTGACCCGGTCGGCCTCGCCCGCCCCGGCGGCGACGCCTCGCCACTTCGTCGCGGTCGGGAACCCGGCTCCGCCGCGTCCGCGGACGCCGGCTGCGGCGACCTCGTCGAGGATCTCGCCGGGCGTCGCGGTGCGCGCGGCCGCCAACCCATCGAGCCATCCGAGCTCGGCGGCGGTACCGAGATCTCCGATCGGTTCCGACGGGAGAAGGTACGAGCTCCTCATGACCTGCCTGGCGGCGGCACGACGCCCGTGTTGACCGCAGCGATGATCTCGTCGACCATCCGGTCCGCTTCGAGCGGGTGCCGGAGCGGCTTGCCGATCGCCAGCTCGTACCGGTTCCGACGGCCGACCCTGGTACGAGTGACGTAGCCCGCCTGTTCGAGCTCCTGGAGGATGCGCTGCGTCGCCCCCTCGGTGATGCCGACCTGCTCGGCGATCTCACGCTGGCGGAGCTCCGGATCACGGCTGAGCGCGATCATCACGTGGGCGTGATTCGTGAGGAACGTCCAGCCGGGCGGGGTCATCGCCGACCGCTCGAGGTCGCACTGCGGGGCACCGTGACGGTGGGCGGGCACAGGGACGGCCGACCTCCGCAACGAACCCGTAGGAACGGAACCGCGTCCATAGCCTGAAACCACCATAGCCTCGCAGGTGCTCGCCTGCAGGAGCAGACCGGGAGACGACCTGCCTCGGTACAATCTGGCGTCCGACCGACGTCGCATGCCGTGGCCACGGCGGTCGACTCGGCTGCACCCACCGTGATCCTCACCCTCCTGCTTCTCCACCTGGTCGTCGGCGCGGCGATCGTCGCGTCCGGCGACCGATTCGGCAGGCGTGCGTTCGGGATCGCCGCGATCGCCCCCGTCGCCATGCTCGTCTGGATCGGCACGCAGGCGCCAGCGGTCCTCGACGGCGATCCGGTCGTGCAGCGCATCGAGTGGATCGAACAGCTCGGCCTCGCGCTCGACCTCCGGCTCGATGCGCTCGGTGTCGCGATGGTCGTCCTCGTGTCCGGGATCGGCCTGCTCGTGTGCGTCTACGCGATGGGCTACTTCTCGCATCCGAAGCCGGGCACGGCACGGCTCGCCGGGTTGCTCACCCTCTTCGCGGGAGCGATGCTCGGCATCGTCCTGTCGGACCACCTCCTTGCGCTCTTCGTGTTCTGGGAGCTGACGTCGATCACGTCGTACCTCCTGATCGGGAACGACGATCGCAACCCCAAGGCCCGCGACGCTGCGCTCTCGGCGATCCTGATCACGGGGTTCGGCGGGCTCGCGCTGATCGCCGGGCTCGTCCTCATCGGACAGGCGGCCGGCACCTACCGACTCTCCGAGCTCGCCGGTGCTGCGAACGGCCTCACCGGGACGGCGGTCTCGGTCGGACTCGTGCTCGTGCTCATCGGTGCCTTCACCAAGTCGG
>CBFCWS010000018.1:0-17015 GCA_965601765.1 uncultured Ilumatobacter sp.
GCCGAGGTCGTTCGCCAACCCCCAGAGTGCGAGCAGCGGTGCGAGCACGGCGATCCCGCGCAGGGGCGACGATGCCAGGGCGGTGACGGTGAGTCGGTGCGGATCGTGCCGGAACAGCACGTGCTCGACCACGGGCGGCGGGAGCTCGCCACCGGGCGCTGTCGGCGCCGACGACGTCGCCGACACCGCCAGCCGCTCGAGCTCCTCGGCCACGTTCCGTTCGACGGCGTCGAGCACCAACTCGGCCTCGGACGACCCGGCGGTGTCGACCGACACCTTCACGAGGCCCACCATGCGATGCAGTAGCTCCTGCTCGATGGCGACACTCTGGATGCGCTCGATCGGGACCGCGAGCCGCTCGGACCGCAGCACGCCGCGATGGACCACGAGCTCTGATGCGGCGATCTCGAACGTGAACCGCCACCAGGCCGCGGCGGCGAAGGTGCCGAGTGCCGTGAGGGCCACGATCGTGGCGGGCACGACGATCGCGGCGAACGAACCGGTCACGAGGAACACGCCGATGATCGCCAACTGGGCGATGCCGATCTGGCGCACGATGCGCAGCGCGAGGAACACCACGGCGATCGGTGACTGGCGGTGCGGCGAGGTGAGATCGATCACGGTGCTCGATCGTCGGCCGCGTCGTCGACGCCGGCCCGGTCGGTGATGAGCTGCTTGATGCGGGTGGCGTCGTCGACCGCGAGGCCCGGGATGGTGAGGTCGGGCCCGGCGGAGCTCACCTCGAGGCTCGCCAGTCCGAGCCACCGGTCGATCGGCCCACGTTGGATCGTCACGTGCTGCACGCGACCGAACGGGATCGTCTCGACGCGATGGTTGAGCGCCCCCGAGCGCAGCGAGACGTCGTGCTCGCGCACCTGGTAGCCGAGCCGGTCGAGCTCTGCGATCGTGAGCGCCGACGTCGCGACGAGGACGACGAAGGCCGCCGCACCGATGATCGTCCAGACGAGGGGTTCCTCGACGAGGCTGACCACGGTGAGTGTCGCGATCACGATCGCGATGCCGACGCCGACGAGCGCACCGAGGCGCGCCTGGCGGTAGCGCGGGTCGACCGGCACGAAGTCGGCGTCGGCCAGGAGCGGGATTCCCGCGACCGGGAGCGGCGGGTTCGCGAACTCGTCGGCCATCCGTCCTGTTTATCGGGCCCCGACGTCGGAAAGTCCGGGGCCCGGCTTGACGCTGAGACACTTCGTGTCTTATCGTCTCACGGATGGGGACGCACGAGACCGCGATCCTGGATGCCGTCCGGGACTGCGTCGAGCGATGGGGGCCGGAGAAGGTCACCGTCGACGACATCGCCGCCGCCGCCGGCGTGTCCCGAGCCACGCTCTACCGCCTGTTCCCGGGCGGCAAGGACGTGCTGTTCGAGGCCTACCGCGTGCGGGAGCTCAACGAGTTCTTCCACCGGATCACCTCGGCCCTGGATCGCCTCGACGGCAGCGCGGACGTCGAGGACATCGTCGTCCAACTCGTCGTGACCGCGACCCGCGAGCTCCGCTCCGACGAGCACCTCGCCCTGCTGCTCGCAGCAGAGCCCGGCGAGGTCCTCACCCAGCTCACCGTGGCGGGTCTGCCGCGGATCCTGCGCGTCGCCAACGCCTACATCGCCCCGGTGCTCGAGCCGCACCTGCCGGTCGAGCGCGCCCCGCTGCTGATCGACCTGCTCGTCCGGATCACGATCTCGTACTTCCTCGCCCGGAGCGAGCACGTCGATCTGGGCGACCCGACCTCGGCGCGCGAGTTCCTGCGTCCCGGTCTCGCCGCGATCGTGCCCGCCCACCACTGACCGACCACACCACCAGGTCCGCCGACAGGAGTCCCGACCCGTGACCATCACCCACTCCAGCAACGACGAGATCATCGGCAGGGCCGAGATCGACGACATCGAGGCCATCCTCTCGGTGTCCAACGACGATCTCGACGCCGTCGAGCACGCGGTCGCCGACAACTGCGAGGCGATCTTCACCTGGGACTACTCCCTCGCCCGACCCCGTCTGCGCAAGCTGTACGAGCGCGCCAAGACCGGGCAGTGGAACGCGACGACCGACCTCGCGTGGGACACCGACGTCGACATCGAGCAGGTCGTCGCCGCCGACCAGGCGGCGCAGTCGGCGGGATTCACGCCCGATCACTACGACGGGACCGTGGTCGAGAAGTGGGACGACGCAAAGTGGCTCGACTTCGGGATGGACCAGCGGCGGTGGATGCTGTCGCAGTTCCTGCACGGTGAGCAGGGAGCGCTGCTCTGCACGGCCAAGATCACCGAGACCGTCCCGTGGTACGACGCCAAGCTGTACGCCTCGACGCAGGTCATGGACGAGGCCCGCCACGTCGAGGTGTTCTCGCGCTACCTCGACGAGAAGCTCGGCGGCGGTTTCCAGGTCAACGCCCACCTGCGGCTGCTGCTCGACGACATCATCGCCGACAGCCGGTGGGACATGACGTACCTCGGCATGCAGATCATGGTCGAGGGGCTGGCGCTGGCGGCGTTCGGCTTCATGCGCCAGATGACCTCCGAGCCGCTGCTGCAGGAGTTGCTCCGCTACGTGATGAGCGACGAGGCGCGCCACGTCGCGTTCGGGGTGATGGCGCTCCAGGAGGTGTACGAGGGGATGACCGACGCGGAGCTGATGGAGCGTCAGGAGTTCGCCTTCGAAGCGGCGATCCGCATGCGCGATCGGTTCCTGTCCCAGGAGGTCTGGGAGCGTCACGGCGTCAACCCGCGCGACGTCGTCCCGCTGGTGCTCAAGGATCCGACCCGCGAGGTCTTCCAGATGATGCTGTTCTCCAAGATCGTCCCGAACTGCAAGAAGCTCGGCCTGCTCGACCGCAACGACCAGTGGCTGCGTCGGCGGTTCGAGGAGATGAACGTGATCCAGTTCGAGGACCTCGAGGACACCGAGGAGGAGTACGCGGCCTTCGCGCTCGACTCGTGACGCCCGGGCTGCGGCTCGCCCTCGTCGCCCCGGCTCATCCGGCAGCACTCTGATACAAGTTGCAGACAAGTCGGCTACGATCGCCGCATGGCGAGCGCCGACTGGGACCCCGGGCAGTACGGGCGCTTCCGCGCCGAGCGGGCTCGCCCGTTCTGGGATCTCGCCGCGCTGATCGACGTCACGGCGCCGGTCCGGAGCGCCGTCGACCTCGGCTGTGGGACGGGTGAGCTGACCGTTGCGCTCGCGCGACGTCTCGGCGTCGAGCGGATCACCGGGATCGACCGCTCGCCCGCGATGCTCGCCGAGGCCGAGCGTCGCCGCGGTCCCGGTGTGGACTTCGTCGAGGGCGACATCGCCTCGTGGGCGTCGTCGACCGGTGTCGACCTCGTCGTGTCGAACGCCGCGCTGCACTGGGTCGGGGACCACGGTGCCGTGCTCGCCCGCTGGATCGGCTCGCTCGCACCGGGCGGCCGGATCGCGGTCCAGGTGCCCGCCAACGCCGACCATCCTTCCCACGCCGCCGCCCGCGACGTCGCCCACCGGGAGCCGTTCGTCTCGGCGATGGGCGGTGACGTCCCGGATGACCCCGTCGACGCCAACGTGCTGCCGCCCGAGGAGTACAGCCGGATCCTCCACGAGCTCGGTGTCGAGACACCGGTCGTCCGACTCGAGGTCTACCCGCACCTGCTCGCCTCGACCGACGACGTCGTGGAGTGGACCAGGGGGTCGTCGCTGACGAGGTTCTTCGGTCGGCTCCCCGAGGCCCTGCACGACGGCTTCGTCGACGCCTACCGCGCCGAGCTGCTCGCCCGGCTCGGCCGCCGGCGGCCGTACCTCTTCACGTTCAAGCGGATCCTGATGGCCGGTCAGATCCGCTCGGCGTAGCGGTCGCGCTCCCAGTCGGTCACCGCGGCCTCGAACGCGGCCACCTCGAGGTCGTAGAAGTGGGCGTAGTGGTCGACGACGTCGTCGCCGAACGCGCCACGGGCCAGCGAGCTGTCGCGGAACGAGGTGGTCGCGTCGCGGAGCCGCTCGGCGACTCGCGGGAGCTCGCCGCCGGTGTACACGTCTCCCCGGAACGGCGGCGGCAGCGCGAGACCTGCCTCGACGCCGGCGAGTCCGGCCGCGATCGCCGCGGCGTACGCGAGATAGGGGTTGACGTCGGCGCCCGGGACGCGGCACTCGATGCGGCGGGCCGGTCCGTCGCCGACCATCCGGAACGCAGCGGTGCGGTTGTCGGTCGACCACGCGAGTCGGGTCGGCGCCCACGATCCGTCGACGAAGCGCTTGTAGGAGTTGACCGTCGGCGCCCACCACACGAGGAGGTCGTCGACGTGCGCCATCCACCCGGCGACGAACGCCTCGAAGAGCGCGTCGCCGCCGATCGGTCGATCGTCACGCCAGAGGCTGAGGTGGAGGTGGCAGCTGCTGCCGGCCTGATCGGCGAACGGCTTGGCCATGAACGTCACCGGACGACCGTGGCGCTCGGCGATCACCTTGGTCGCGTGCTTCACGAGCACGTGACGGTCGGCCATCTCCATCGGCGCGTCGTGCACGAGGTTGAGCTCGTGCTGGCCGACGCCGAACTCGCCCTTCGTGCTCTCGACGGGCACCCCCGAGGCGGTGAGCACACCCCGTAGCTCGCCGAGCATCGGCTCGGTCCGCTCGGTCGACAGCAGGTGATAGTCCTCGATGTAGCCACCGAGCACCGCACCCCGCGGAACGGTGTCGCGCTCGAAGAACTCGAGCTCCGAGGCGATCCGAGCCGTCAGGCCGAGAGCGTCGAGCCGCTCGATCTGCCGGCGGAGGATCTGGCGAGGCGACACGGGCATCGGCGAGTGGTCGTGGCGGTGCACGTCGCACAGCACGATCGCGGTCCGTTCGGCCCATCCGGCGCGCCGCAGGGTCGACACGTCGGGCACCAGGTGGACGTCGCCGTAGCCGTGCTCCCAGCCGACGAGGTCGTAGCCCGGCTGCGGCTCCATCTCGATGTCGGCGCCGAACAGGTAGTCGCAGACATGGGTGCCGGCTCCGGCCACGCTCTCGCGGTAGAAGCCGGAGTCGAACCGCTTGCCCAGCAGCCGCCCGTACGGGTCGGTGAACGCCGCGATCACGGTGTCGACCTCCGCGATCAGCGCACGAGGATCGGAGTCGTCGGCGCGCACGCCGCCACCCTACGAGATCGCCGTCGGTGCCGGACGTCCGTCGCCCGACGTCGAACCGCCGTCCGTGCTCTCGGGGCGATGCACGCCGCGACCCGCCTCACGCACGCCGAGCGCTGTGCGGCGAGCTCGGCGGCGGCGAAGCGCTGCTCGGGCATCGGCCGACGCTCCAGATCGACGATCACTCGGGAAGATCCTCGAGACACTGCATGGCGAGCTCCGGGCTCACGGAGCGACCGAGCACGAACGCTGCCCCACCGGCGACACTCCGATCCTCGGCGAGGAGCGCGGCGACAACGGCGCAGCCGCCTTCGGCATCACCGACCTCGAAGAGCAGTTGAGCCGCAGCGAGTCGCAGCATGGCGCCACGCGCCGTGTCGACTGCTTCGCCGAATCTCACGAGGTCGCTCGCCAGCTCGACCGGACCAGAGCGCTCCGACTCCGACACATAGAGCGTCATCGACTCCGACGCCTCGACCGCCTCCCACCCATCGAGCTCGATGACCGGGCCGCGGGTGCCGATTGCGTACTGGCCGACCTCCCGGAGCTGGGCAGGGGACTGCACGACATCTTTGGCGTTCACCACCTGGCGAGCCGGCGAGGTGTATCTCCCGTACCCGGCATAGCCCGGCCGATACCTCCCCAGCGGTCGCCCGACCGAGTCGAACACGATCGACGTCGAGACGGGAAGTCGGGTCTCGATCTCGCGTCCGAGAGCTGCATAGTCGGGCGAATCGTCGGAGTTGCGGAGATCGTCGACGGTGGCCACGACGAGTTGGGCGCCCAACACGGCGAGCAGCGCGGCCACCACGACATTCGTGGCGACCACCAGCGGAGACGTCGGGCGTCGGATCGCGCGCACGGCCGACTCGGCGAGCAGGCCGAGCGCGATGGCCACCGCCGGTAGGAAGTAGTAGCCGTAACGTTCGTAGTACGGCTGGCCGGGTTGGGTGCGAAGGTGGAACGCCACGAAGAACGCAACCGGCATTGCGAGGACCGGCCAGAACCACCACGACTGCACCAGCCAACGTCGCACCCACGGCGTCGCTGCCGCCGCGATCACGAGCACCAACACGATCCACCAGTTCACCAGCACGTCGCCGAGCCGGGGAAGGCTGTCGTCGACGATTCGTTGCCACTGGTCGCCGAGCGACGCCGCTGCGTCGCCCTGGTACGCGGTCAGCCTGCTCTGCAATCGCAGGTAGACAGGGAGCTCGACCAACAGCAATGCGGCCGCCGCTGCCCCGACCGGAAGCCAGATCGCGCGGCCCCACTGAGGGTTCCAGCGCCGGAACACGACCAGTGTCACGCTGGCCAGCACGAGGAGCGCAGGCGGTTCGAACACCCTCGACAAGGGCAGCAGTGCTGCGATCACGGCCACCAGCGACCCCCACCACCACCGGCGCTGCTCGAGCCAGAGATCGACAGCCAGGAGATAGCCGATCATCAGCGCGAGCGGAAGGGCGTACGGCCTGGCGTAGGAGGTGTGGCTCGGGAACGTCGGGACGAACGCGAGCAGCAGGATCGTCGCCGGAATGGCGAGCCGCGCCCCCCGGCGCCACATCAGCATGGCCAGACAGGCGAGGGCAAGAAGACCTGCCAGCATGCTGTGCGAGCGTTGGAGCACATCGCCCACACCGAGCACGCGCTGCATACCCGCGCCGACGATCACATCGAGCGGAGGCTGTTCCTGCGCGTACGAACTGTCGAGCAGCGCATCGAAGCCCAGCGCGTAGGGACGGACCTGGCGGAGCTCGTCGATGTGGTATGGCGCAGTCTCCGCCTCACGCCACAGCGCGAGCGCAGCAACGCCGAGCGACACCAGCACCGAAGCGAGCGTCCGACGGTCGAGTCGCCGCGCGTCGGCACCGCCCTCCGGGGCCGGGTGCAACGATGTCGCAGAGTCGTCGCTGCGCTCGTCGGACGCCGTCGGCTCAGGGGTCACACGAACCGGAGCTTGCGTGCAGCGAAGGCCGACATCTTCAGCAACAACACCCCGTGGCGCCAGCGATCGATGTTCGTGTCGCCGTAGGTCCGGTCGCGATAGCGAATCGGGAGGTCGACGATCTTCAGGTTGGATTTCGCTGCACCGAACAACAGGTCGAAGTCGCCGAAGGGGTCGAAGTCGCCGAAGTAGGAGCGATTGGCCGCGATCTCGTCGTAGGAGTTCCGTGTGAGCACCTTCGTCCCGCAGAGCGTGTCCTTGATCGGCTGACGCAGCAGCCACGAGAACGCCAGGCTGAATCCCTTGTTGCCCAGGTAGTTCAGCGTGCGCATCGCTTCGCTCTCCATCGGGTAGACGAGACGGACGCCGTTGATGAACTCACCTCGTCCATCGACGATGGCCCGGTAGAAGCGGGGCAGCTCCTCGGGCGCGACCGTCATGTCTGCGTCCAAGATCATCAACACATCGCCGGTGGCGTGCGCGTAGCCGTGGTGAACGGCATCGCCCTTGCCCGTGCCCGGTTGACGGAGCAGCGAGACATGGTCGCGGCCGGGCGTGGCCAACGCTTGCTCGATGGCCTGATAAGTGTCATCGGTCGAGTTGCCCTCGACGAAGATCAGCTCGGTGCGGGTTCCCATCATCGGTGTCCGCTCGATGATCTGTTCGATGTTGCCGGACTCGTTGCGTGCCGGCACGACCACCGACACGGAGAGTTCCTCCGTCGGGACCGGGGCCGGGCGAGCGACGAGCACCGAGGTGAGCGCGCACCGGTCGAAGGGCCAGAACTTGACCAGGAACCGGTTGAAGAACGCGGAGACCGGCCCCAGTGGGAGTGGTGCCAACACTTCGCTCCGGGTGGAGATGACGTCGAAGCCGGTCAGCGCGAGCAGATTCTTCACGTCGTCGACCGAGAGCCAGTTCTGCTCGAGGTTCGGTCGCGCCAGGCCGAGCGTGCGAGCCAACTCGAGTGGGCCGTGCCACAGCCGGTTGTAGAAGTTGAGCACGATGCGGGTGTCGGCCGTGCAGACGTGACGCACTCGCTCGAACACGGCCTGAACGTCCCACACATCGTTGATCAGGTCCGAGAGGATGACCACGTCGAACGTCTCCTCGAGCTCCAGCTCGTGGGCGTCGCCGACGGCGAACTCGAGCTCGGGATGACGGGCTCTCGCCCGCGCGATCATCGACGGGGCGAAGTCGATTCCCACACCCCTCGACGGGCGGACCGCGGCGAGCAGATCCCCGGTGCCACAGCCGAGTTCGAGGACAGAGGAGCCGGGCGGGACAGCGAACCGGTACAACTCGGCCAACCTGTCTCGGTAGTACTGGCTGGCCGCCGAACCCGGTCGGTCCTCGACCGAGTCCCAGAAGTCTCGCCGAGTCGCCGCATAGTGCGTGGCCGACCGGTCGGTCCGGCGGTCGACGGTGGACAGCGGCGCGGCAGCCATTGCGCCGAGCATACGGTTCGGTGGCATACGGGTCAGCAACCGATCAGACCTCCGCGAAGGTACCGGGGAACGGATCGTACGGACCGACACTCGTCGTCACCCGCCGGCGGTCGCCCGAGCCCACTCGCCCCGTTGATGCGGTCATGGGCACCGTCGGCGATCCCGCAGGTCGCGGGCCCCGAGCGCGAGGTGTGGCGCTCAGGCGGTCAGCCGATGGGTTCGCTGCCCGGGTCGGCGGTCGTGACCGCGCGTCCGGCGTGCATCACCGTCACCGGCCCGGCGTCCGACACGACGATCACGATCGCGTGCGGGTCGTCGTGGGAGTAGCGCAGCGCCGAGGTGTGACGCATCCCGCCGAGGGCCCCGATCCGGCGTTCGGCCTCCGTCGACGGCGCGAGCCGTACGCCGAGCGCCGTCAAGGTCATCGCATGGTCGAACAGTGCCGCCCCGTCGGTCTGCGAGAGCGCCTGTGCCAGCGCGGCTTCCTCGCCGACGTGGTCGAGTCGCAGGTGTGGGGCGTTGTGCACCAGTGGCTCGTAGCGATGTGCCGGCGGCGTGCGTTCGGTGGGCCGCCAGATCAGCGTCGCGCCGATCCGCCGGCCGCCGAGCTCGTGGATCGCGAACCGCAGCAACGGGCTGACGCCCTCGATCGGCAGCTCGGGGGCCAGCCACTGCAGTCGCTCGAGCCACGCGACGAGTGGCGCATCGTGATGCCAGCTGATCGCGTCCCACCGCACCACGCCGGCCGGGCCGAACACGCGGACCTGCCCACCCGGATGGCGCTGGATGATCAGCCCACCGAGCGCCGACTGGAGGCGAACGAGGTCGTACTCGTCGGCCATGTTCCGGTCGAAGCACGCGAGATGTTCGATGCCCTCGGGCGAACGAACGGTGAACGACGTCACCCCGTCCGCGAACCGCCGGGCGAACTGGAGATCCAGCTCGTGGACCGCGATCAGATCGCACACCTCGCGCATCGGACGCGTCGCAGCGGCGACTCCCTGATCGAGGCCGGGCGGCAGGATCGCCCCGTACGAAGGAACCCGGCCCTCGTGGACCTGCGGGCGGAGGGCATATGCCAGCTCGACGAGCGCGGCGACTCGATCGGGAGCGCCGTCGAGCGCCGGGATCGCCTCGTCGGAGAGCTCCTCGGCCAGGCGACGCAGTCGACCCGGGAGGACCGGCAGGGTCGCTGACACGTCGTCTGACACCCACCGACTGTAGCCACGGTCCGTCGCCGTGCGCTGGTGGTACGCGACGCGCCCGCCGTCGTGCGGTCGTCGGCAAGGGTGCACCCCTACGGCGACGGCGGGGTCGTGGCCCGTGCCGCCGGGTCGGTCGGCGGTCGCGGGCGGTTGCGGAGCGTGAAGGCCGTCGCGCCGGTCGGGAGCAGCCTCGCGTCGTGGACGTCGAGGTGGGCGCGTTCGAAGAGCTGTCTGTACTGGTGCTCGGTCCGCTCGCGTCCGGTCGCCAGCACGAACATGAGCAGGTCGGTGTCGGCGGCGACGTCGGACCGGGGTTGGTCGGACGCGATGGTCTCGACGACGACGGCTTCTCCGTCGGGACCCATCGCGCGCGCCACGGTGGCGAGGACGGCGACGGCGCGGTCGTCGTCCCAGTCATGGACGACGGCCAGGAGGAGGTAGCGGTCGTGCCCCGGCGGGACCGCGTCGAAGAACGACCCGGCGACCACCGAGCGCTGCCTGCCGTCGCCGCGGTCGGCGAAGTCGCATCGTGCGATCACCTCCGGCAGGTCGAACAGGGTGGCCCGGACGTCCGGCCGATAGCGCTGGAGCGTGTCGAGCGCCGCGCCGGAGCCACCCCCGACATCGCAGACCGTCGCGACGGACCGCCAGTCGAGGGTGCGGGCGAGACCGATCGCCTGGAGGGTGGCGCCGGCTGCCATGGCGCGGTCGAAGGTCTCGCCGGCTCCCGGGTCGACGGTCGTGGTGTAGTCGAAGAAGCCGGTTCCGTGGGCGAACTCGAACGCGGTGTCGGCTCCGGTCGCGAGCGAGTCGGCGAGCCGGCGCCACGCGGCGTCGAACCACGGGCTCGTCGCGAACTGCACCCACCCCCGCCAGGGAGCAGGAGCGTCGGCTCGGAGTGCCTCGGTGATTCCGGTCGGTCCGACCCTCCCGCCGGGATCGAGCGAGACGTACCCGCGACCCGCGGCGAAGCGCAGCAGGCGCTCGAGCTTGATGGGATCGCACCCGAGGGCGCCGGCGAGGTCGGCGATCGCCATCTCGTCGACGAGTCGATCCGGGATCCCGAGCTCGACCAGGGCGCGCAGCACGTGCGCGTCGAACGGGGCGAACAGCGCCTCGAGCACCTGGAGCGGCGGTGGAGCACTGCGGCGGTGAAGCGTGCGCAGTCGACGTCTCCCCGCGTTCGCCCACCGGACGACCCGTCCCGGCGGGATCGCCCTCGCACCGAGCACCACCCGCTCGAGCTGCTTCAGCGTGTCGTGGTCTGCCCTGCCGTGTCGCATCGACGCCCCCCACGGGCCGACCCCCACGAGCGCCCGCACCGGCGATGCTAGACGCCGCCTCCACGGCCGGGTGCCGGCCGGCGGTTGCTCGACGACGGGACCGGTCGGGCGGAGCGCAGGCGGGGACGGCGGCTGCCGTACGCTGTCCGGTCAGGCCATGTCGAGCGCAGCCACTTCCTCCCTCACGTCGCCGCGACCTCCCCGCCACCCCCGGCGATTCCTCGCGTGGTCGTGGCAGCTCGTCCGCGACGTCGCGCGCGGGTACGCACACGACGGCGTCGGGGATCTCGCCGCTGCGATCACGTTCTGGGCCATCCTCTCGCTGCCGGCCGCCGCGCTCGCCATCGTCAGCACGCTCAGCGAACTCGACCGGGTCGTCGGCGCATCGCTCGTCGAGGACTTCGAGAACGCGATCGTCGATCTGGTCGAGGAGACCTTCGTCGACGCCACGTCCCTGGTCGACGCGACCAGGGAGCTGTTCCAGACCAATCAGGCCGGCGTCGCGACCGCCGCGACGCTCGTGGCCGTGTACTCGCTGTCGCGGGCGTTCGCCGGCCTGATCCGTGCCCTCGACCGCGCCTACGGCGTCGACGAGGCCCGGCCGTGGTGGTTCGTGCGGCTGCTCGGTGTGCTGCTCGGGCTGGGCACCGTCGCCATCGTCGCGGCGAGCTCCACGTTGCTCGCCGTCCTGCCGTCGCTCCCGCTCGCGAGCTTCACCCACCTCCTCACCGTGCCGCTCATCGTGGGTGTCGTCGTGTTGTGGACCGCGACGGTGTTCCACTTCGGGCCGAACCAGCGAACGCCGTGGCGATACGACCTCCCCGGCGCCGTCTTCTCGGCGATCGGTTGGCTCGGGGCGGTGCAGCTGTTCGCGCTGTACCTCCGCGTGGTCGGCAGCGACGACCTGCGCTCGGCGCTCGGTGCGATCGTGCTCGCACTCACCCTGCTCCACCTGCTCGGCATCATCCTGCTGGTCGGTGCCGAGGTGAACGACGTCATCGCCCGTCGGGCGGGCGTCGCGGAGCGACGTACGACGCTCGGCGAGCACGCCCAGCGGCTGCGCCGGGCCGTGCGCGAGGCGCGGGAGGTCTGATCGTGGGGGCCGTCGGAGGGTCGGGCGGGGTCGGCGACGTCACCCGGATGGTGGGCGCAGCGACCGCGACGTTGCCGCGAGTGGCCGGTGACGTGCAGGATGTCCGCATGACGACTCACCACGGAGGCCGCTGATGCCACACTTCGGTCGCGTCCTGACGGCGATGATCACGCCGTTCGACGCCGACGGTGCCGTCGACCACGATGTCGCCCAGGCGCTCGCCCGGCACCTGGTCGCCGAGGGGAACGAGGGCCTCGTCGTGTGCGGGACCACGGGTGAGTCACCGACGTTGTCGCCGGACGAGAAGCTCGGCCTGCTCGCCGCCGTCGTCGAGGCCGTCGACGTCCCGGTCGTCGCCGGCACCGTCGGCAACGACACCGCGCGCTCGGTCGAGCTGAGCCGCGAGGCCGCTGCGCTCGGCGTCGCCGGCATCCTGACGCTCTGCCCGTACTACTCACGACCGTCGCAAGGGGGGATCGAGGCCCACTTCCGGGCGATCGCCGAGGCGGTCGACCTGCCCCAGATCATCTACGACATCCCGATCCGGACGGGGCGCAAGGTCGGCCACGACGTGCTCGTCCGCCTCGCCCACGAGGTGCCGAACATCGTCGGCGTCAAGGACGCCGCGGCCAACCCGTCGCTCACCGCCCGATGGGTCGCGGCGACGCCCGACGACTTCGAGCTGTACTCCGGCGACGACGGCATGACCCTGCCGTTCCTGGCGATCGGCGGGGTCGGCACGATCGGCGTGGCCACCCACTGGACGGCGCCCGACCACGTCGAGATGTTCGACGCCTGGGAGCGAGGTGACACCGCTGCTGCCCGCCGCGCCAACGAGCGGATGCTCCCGAGCTTCGCGTTCGAGACCGGCGACGACGCCCCGAACCCGATCCCGACCAAGGCGATGATGCGGACGCTCGGCTGGAGCGTCGGTGAGGCGAGGCTCCCGCTCGGACCGGCCCCCGAGGGGCTCGAACGCGTCGCCCGTGAGGTGTACGCCGAACTGGAGGCATCCCGTGGCTGACTCGATCCGCATCTCGTTCCTGGGCGGTCTCGGCGAGATCGGGCGCAACTGCATGGCGATCGAGCAGGGGACGGGCGACGACCGCGCGATCGTGCTGATCGATTGCGGGTTGATGTTCCCCGATCCCGACATGCACGGCATCGACCTCGTGCTCCCCGACTTCACCTATCTGCGCGAGCACGCGCCTTCGATCGTCGGGTTGGTGGCCACGCACGGTCACGAGGACCACGTCGGCGGCATCCAGTTCCTCCTCCGCGACACGTCGGGCATCGGCGATCGCATCACCGACCCGTTGCCGATCTACGGCGCCGAGCTCACGCTCGGACTGGCCCGCAACCGCATCGAGGAGGCCGGACTCATCTCCCGGTGCGACATGCGACCGGTCTCCGACGGCGACGTCGTCGAGATCGGGCCGTTCCGTATCGAGTTCATCCCGGTCACGCACTCGGTGCCCCATGCCCATGCGATCGCGGTGCACACCGGGCAGGGCACCATCCTGCACTCGGGCGACTGGAAGCTCGACCTGACGCCCGTCGACGGACGCCGGACCGACCTCGGCCGGCTCGGCCAGCTCACGGCGGGCGACGGGGTGCGCCTGCTGCTCGCCGACTCGACCAACGCCGAGGAGCCCGGCTACGCACCGAGCGAGACGAACGTCGGCGGCGTGCTCCGCGCCCTGTTCGCCGAGCACGCGGGTCGGCGCATCATCACCGCCAGCTTCGCCAGCCACCTCCACCGGATCCAGCAGATCGCAGATGCCGCGGTGGCCTCCGGCCGCAAGGTCGCGACGCTCGGTCTGAGCATGAAGAAGAACGTGCGCCTCGGGCGCGAACTGCGGGTGATCGACATCCCCGAGTCGGCGCTGATCGACATCGAGGATCTCGACGATTACGCGCCCGGCGAGATCTGCGTGATCTCCACCGGCTCGCAGGGCGAGCCGATGTCGGCGTTGTCGCTGCTCGCCCGCGGCGAGAACAGGTTCGTCAAGCTCAGCGAGCACGACACGGTGATCCTGTCGAGTCATGCGATCCCCGGCAACGAGAGTGCCGTCAACCGGGTGATCGACGGCTTGCTCAAGCGCGGCGCCCAGGTCGTGCACTCGGGCGTGGTCGACGTGCACGCGACCGGACACGCGCAGGCCGACGAGATCAAGACCTACCTGTCGCTCATCGGGCCGGAGTGGTTCGTGCCGATCCACGGCGAGTTCCGGCACATGGTTGCCCACGCGCGGCTCGCCGAGCTGATGGGCATCCCGCGCACCAACGTGGTGGTCTGCGAGGACGGCGACGTCCTCGAGCTCGGCGACGGCGGCGTCGAGCAGGCCGGCCGGGTGCCGGCGGGGTACGTCTACGTCGACGGCATCGTCGGCGACGTCGGCCAGGGTGTCATCCGCGACCGGCGCGTGCTCGGCGAGGAGGGTGTCGTCGTCGTGGTCGTCACCGTCGACATCCAGACCGGCAAGGTGCTCACCGGGCCCGACATCATCACGCGCGGGTGGGTGTACGCCCCCGAGGCCGAGGACCTGCTCGACGAGGCGTGCGATCGCGTCGCCCAGACGGTCGAGCAGGCGTTGTCGCGCGGCGAGCGCGACGTCGAATCGCTCGAGCGCGACGTCCGTCGCGCCGCGGGCAAGTTCGTGTCGGAGCGCACGAAGCGCCGGCCGATGATCGTCCCGGTCGTGATGGAGACCTGACGATGCCCCGTCGGGCTGCGGCGATCCTCGCCGCCGTCGTGTCGGTGCTCGTGGTCGGCTGCGCCGGCGACGACCCGGAGGGCGAACCGCTGGTCCGCCGCATCGACGACGCCGTGTTCGCGGTCGAGTCGCAACTCGCTGCACCGCAGGAGTACTTCGAGATCAGCGCAACCGCCGACGAGGTGTCGTTGATCGTGGCCCGGCCGGTCGAGGGCGGGCTGGAAGCGGACCGCTACGTGTGGTCCGCGGGTGAGGTCGGTCCGGTCGAGATGCTCGGCGAGGCGACGGGGAGCACCTTCGCGGCGAGCGACCTGTCGTTCGACCCCGACGACGTGTTCGATCGCCTCCGCGACGAGCTCGACGACCCGATGATCGTCGACTTCGCCGTCACGGGTGGGGAGGGGCGGGTCGCCTACGACGCGACGGTGCAGAGCGCCTCGGGCGGCGTGCTCCTGGTCCTGCTCGGGCCCGGGGGCGACATCCTCGCCGTGCAGGCGGAGTGACGCCCCCGCCCGGGCGGCCCCCGTCGGCGCCCGGCGGTGCCGTGTGCCGAGGTGGTCGGTCGGCGACCTTGCCGCCGAGCGCGAACACCCGATTGGTACGGTGACGGATGACATGAGTGGAAGTGGTACGCCCAAATCCCGCCGATCGGGTTCGAGCGGCAGCGGCTCGGGGTCGTCGCGCCGATCGTCCGGGTCGTCGGGCAGCTCGTCGGCCGGCAAGGCGCGATCGTCCCGTGGCGGCCGGTCGGGGTCGGTCCGAGACGCGACCCCTCCCGGATCACCGCGCGAGCGCGGCACGGCGGTCGGACGAGCGATCGAAGGTCGCGAGCACGAGGTGGTCGGGATCGTGCTCCTCGCGCTCGGTGTCCTCGTCGGGCTCGCCGTGTACCTCGATCTCGCCGGTCCCCTCGGACGCGGGATCGAGACCCTGAACGGTTGGGTGGTCGGGCTCGGACGCTTCTTCGTGCCGATCGCCCTCGTCGCCGGAGGCGTCTCGTTCGTCAAGCGGACCAAGTCGTCGAGCCCGGTCCGCCTGGTGCTCGGCTGGGCGCTCGTCGCGGTGCCGGCGCTGGCGATGGTCCACATCGTGCGCCGTCCCGACTCGCTCTCCGACCTCGACGGTCTCGAGCGCGCCGGTGGGCTGACCGGCGGGTTGCTCGGGGAGCCGCTCGCCGGGCTGATCTCGTCCGTCGGCGCGTTCGTCGTGATGCTCGGGATCGCGGTCGTCGGCGTGTCGCTGATCACCTCGACATCGCTGAAGACCATGGCGATGCGCACCGGCCAGGGCGTCGGCTCGGTCGCTCGACCCGTCGGTCGAGCCGCTCGGCGGGCGATCTCCGACCTGTCGACCCTCAACAGCGAGCGATCGGCCGGTCCCTCGGATCGGCCGCCGGGCCTCGCCGACGACGACTGGTTCGGCCGCGACGGCGGGCCGTCGCCGTTCGATCCGTCGTCCGGTCAGGTGCGAGGGGAGCCGTCCGTTCCGGGTGGTCCCGAGCTGTACGACGGTGCGGCGGCCGACGACGACTTCTTCGCCGACAAGCCGACCCGCCGGCGCCGCCGCACCAAGGCGGCCGGCCAGCCGGCGCTCCCGATCGACGGCGAGCAGGTGGGGGACTGGGTCCTCCCACCGCTGAGCCACCTCCGCCAGGCCGGTCAGCACGCGGTCAACAGCGCCGAGATCGAGGCCCGCGGCCGCACCCTGCAGGAGTCGCTCGCTTCGCACGGCGTCGACACCGAGCTGATCGGCCAGACCGTCGGCCCGACCGTCACGCGCTACGAGCTCGAGCTCGGCCCGGGGGTCAAGGTCGCCAAGGTGACCGCACTCCAGAAGGACATCGCTTACGCGATGGCTGCGGTCGACGTCCGCATCCTGGCGCCCATCCCGGGGCGTTCGGCGATCGGCGTCGAGGTGCCCAACCACCACCGTCAGCTGGTCGCCCTCGGCGATCTGATGGTCTCACCGGAGGCGGGCGAGGCGACGCACCCGCTCCAGGTGGCGGTCGGCAAGGACATCGCCGGCAAGGCCGTCTTCCTCGACATCGCGACGACCCCGCACCTGCTGATCGCCGGTGCCACCGGGTCGGGCAAGTCGTCGGGGATCAACTGCATCATCACGTCGCTGCTGATGCGTACCACCCCCGACCAGGTGCGGTTGATCCTGATCGACCCGAAGCAGGTCGAGATGGGCCAGTACTCGCGGCTG
>CBFCWS010000019.1:0-16912 GCA_965601765.1 uncultured Ilumatobacter sp.
TGCACCTGCTCCACGGCGGGTGGCATTTGTGGCGGGTGTCGCCGCCGTTCCTACGATGTGATCGATCGAGGGAGGGGCCGGTCGTGATTCCGGGCGCACGCATCATCATCTTGGGGCGGCAGGGCGCGGGGAAGGGGACGCAGTGCGTCCGGTTGTCGCGCCACTACGTCGTGCCGCACATCTCCACGGGTGACATGTTGCGGGCTGCGGCACGGGAGGGTTCCGAGTTCGGGCTCGCGGCGAAGAAGATCATGGACGCCGGTGGGCTCGTGAGCGACGAGGTGATGATCGGCCTCGTCGCCGAGCGTCTGGCGAAGCCCGACGCCGACAGCCGCGGCTACATCCTCGACGGGTTCCCGCGCACCGTCGCACAGGCGGAGGCCCTCGCCGGGATCACCGGGCACCGCCCGATCCACGTCGTCATCGATCTCGATGTTCCCCGAGAGATCGTGTTCGAGCGGATCTCGTCGCGCCGTGTCTGCAAGGACTGCGGGACGAACTACACGGCGCACGGTGAAGACCCCTCACCGTGGATCTGCGACGTGTGCGGCGGCGACGTCCAGCAACGCGCCGACGACACACCCGAGTCGGTCAACCGCCGTCTCGATCTGTACGAGACCCAGACCGCCCCGCTCATCGAGCACTACGGCTCGATCGGGATGCTCGCGGTGGTCAACGGCGTCGGCACCCCCGAGAACGTCTTCACCCGACTCGCCGAGTGCGTCGAGTCGCGACGCTGGTGACTCCCACGATGCACGAACGCGTTCACGCGTTCGTCGTGGGGGCGGGGGCGGGCGAATGGGCGGGTACGGGCCGTGGTGATCGCGGGGACGGGGCGGTAGCATCGATGGTCGGTCTGTGCACGGTCCGCCGTGTGCACGACCCGAATCCGTCCGCTGAGCTGGCCGCACGCCAGCCCTACCGAGGAGAGTACTCTGCCGAAGCCCAAGGATGATGCCATCGTGCTCGAAGGCACGATCGTCGAATCGCTGCCGAATGCGATGTTCCGAGTCGAACTCGAGAACGGCCACAAGGTGTTGGCACACATCTCCGGGAAGATGCGCATGCACTACATCCGCATCCTTCCAGGCGACAAGGTGCAGGTGGAACTCACCCCGTACGACCTCACCCGAGGCCGTATCACGTATCGATACAAGTGAGCAACCAGTGAAGGTCCGACCCAGCGTCAAGAAGATGTGCGACAAGTGCCGCGTGATCCGTCGTCACGGTCGCGTCCAAGTGATCTGCGAGAACCCGCGCCACAAGCAGCGCCAGGGCTGAGCGAAGAGGAACGAAGAACGACATGGCCCGCATTTCCGGCGTCGACATCCCCCGCGAGAAGCGGCTGGAGGTCTCGCTCACCTACATCTACGGCATCGGTCTGACGACCGCACAGAAGCTGTGTGCCGAGCTCGGCCTCGATCCCGACACCAAGGTGTCGAGCCTCACCGAGGACGAGATCAACCGGATCCGTCACTACGTCGACGCCAACCTCACGATCGAGGGCGACCTGCGCCGCGACGTCCAGAACGACATCAAGCGCAAGATCGAGATCGGCTGTCTCCAGGGCATTCGTCACCGCAAGGGTCTGCCCGTCCGGGGTCAGCGGACCCACACCAACGCTCGCACCCGCAAGGGCCCCAAGCGCACCGTCGCCAACAAGAAGAAGGCTGTGAGGAAGTAGTCATGGCAAAGGCCAAGCCGGGCGGTCGTCGCCCACGCAAGCGCGATCGCAAGAACATCTCGTCTGGCGTCGTACACATCAAGAGCTCGTTCAACAACACGATCGTCACGGTCACCGACACCGCCGGCAACGTCATCTCGTGGGCGTCGTCCGGTGCCGTCGGGTTCAAGGGCAGCCGGAAGAGCACGCCCTTCGCCGCCCAGCAGGCGGCGGAGCGGGCCGCCGCCGCTGCCATCGAGCACGGCGTCCGCCGCGTCGAGGTGCAGGTCAAGGGTCCGGGTTCGGGGCGCGACATGGCCGTGCGCTCCATCCAGAACACCGGCATCGAGGTCACGTCGATCAAGGACGTCACGCCCGTGCCGCACAACGGCTGCCGTCCCCCCAAGCGCCGGCGCTGAGAAAGGTCGACTGACATGGCTCGTTACACCGGTCCCAAGGTGCGCCTCTCGCGCCGCCTGTCCACCAACATCTTCGAGAACGAGAAGGGCCGCAAGGCGCTCGATCGTCGTCCCTTCCCCCCGGGTGCGCACGGCCGCACGCGTCGCCGCAACGCCGGCAGCGAGTACCTCGCCCAGCTCCAGGAGAAGCAGAAGGCGAAGTACATCTACGGCGTGCTCGAGCGCCAGTTCCGCAAGACCTACGAAGAGGCGCTGCGCACCCAGGGCAACACCGGTGAGAACCTGCTCATCATGCTCGAGTGCCGCCTCGACAACGTGGTCTACCGCGCCGGGTGGGCGTCGACCCGCCCGCAGGCGCGCCAGTTCGTGAATCACGGTCTGATCAGGGTCAACGGTCGCCGCGTCGACATCCCGTCGTACCGCGTGCGCCAGGGCGACGTCGTCACGTTGTCCCCGAGGGCCACCAACATGATCGTGATCCAGCACAACCTCGACGTCCTCGACCGTGCGGTCGTCGGCTGGCTCGAGGTCGCCGACGGTGGCAAGCAGGTCACCGTCCGGTCACTGCCCCAGCGCGAGCACATCGACGTGCCGGTGCGCGAGTCGCTGATCGTCGAGCTCTACTCGAAGTAGGCGCATCACGCCGCGGCGGGAGCCGCCGCCCCGAACATCCACCCACGTCGCTCCCCTGCGCAAGAAAGGACCCGGCAGCACATGCTCGTCATGCAGCGCCCCACCGTCGAACCAATCGGCGATGACACCAACAACCAGCAGCGTTTCGCGATCGGTCCGCTCGAGCCCGGCTTCGGGCACACGCTCGGCAACTCGCTGCGCCGCACCCTCCTGTCCTCGATCCCCGGCGCAGCCATCACCACCGTTCGCTTCGACGATGCTCTCCACGAGTTCGACACGATCTCCGGTGTCGCCGAGGACGTGACCGACATCATCCTGAACCTGAAGGACGTCGTGCTCACCTCGTACGCCGAGGATGCGGTCAACGTCCGCATCGACGCCCGCGGCCCCGCGACCGTGACGGCCGGCGACATCGAGTGCCCGGCCGACGTCGAGATCCTCAACACCGATCTCACGATCGCCACGCTCAACGAGCGGGCCCACCTCGCCATCGACCTCACCGTCGAGCAGGGCCGGGGCTACGCCTCCAGCCAGCGCGACATCGACTCGCGCACGATCGGGGTCATCCCGATCGACGCCATCTTCTCGCCCGTGCGGCGGGTCAGCTTCGACGTCGAGCCGACCAGGGTCGAGCAGTCGACCGACTACGACCTGCTCACGCTCGAGATCGAGACCGACGGATCGATCTCGCCCTCGGAGGCCCTCGCCTCCGCCGGCGCGACGCTGCGGTCGCTGGTCGACCTCGTCGCGTCGATGAGCGACGAGCCCCAGGGCCTCGAGCTCGGCGAGGAGATCGATGCGACCACCAGCTCGCCCGATCTCGAGCTCCCGATCGAGGACCTCGATCTGTCCGAGCGGCCGCGCAACTGCCTCAAGCGCGCCCAGGTCAACACGGTCGGCGAGCTGTTGACCAAGACCGAGGACGACCTGTTGAACATCACCAACTTCGGCCAGAAGAGCCTGGACGAGGTCAAGGAAAAGCTGGACGAGCGCGGCCTGTCGTTGCGCGCCTGACCGTCCGCACCGAGAAGGATCGAGACCATGCCTGCAACCCCACGCCGCGCCCGCAACTTCGGCGGGAGCTCCCAGCACCAGCGTCTGATGATGGCCAACCTCGCCGCGTCACTGTTCGCCGCAGAGGCGATCACCACCACCGAGGCGAAGGCCAAGGCGTTGCGCCCGATCGCCGAGAAGCTGATCACCAAGGCGAAGAAGGCCCAGGACGGGCCGGCTCGCGTCCACCGGATCCGGCAGATCCAGGGCTACCTCGGCGATCGCGAGATGACCCACAAGCTGGTCAACGAGGTCGCCCCCCGCTACGAGGAGCGCAACGGCGGGTACACCCGCATCCTGAAGCTGGGCACACGGGACGGGGACAACGCCCCCATGGCCCGCATCGAACTGGTGTGAGCCAGCTTCGCCGATCGCTGCGTTCCGTCTCACCGCTCGCTGACCAGAGTCAGCTCGGGTTCGCCGCGCCTTGCGCTCGACGAACCTGATCTCACACCAGCGAGCTGACTGTCGTCGGTGGTTGTTGCGTCGGTCGACGGGTTCGACCCCGGGGTTGGATGCCAGCCAGGTTCGCCGGTCGCTGCGTTCCGTCTCACCGCTCGCTGACCAGAATCAGCTCGGGTTCGCCGCGCCTTGCGCTCGACGAACCTGATCTCACACCAGCGAGCTGACGCAGCCAGTGCGACGACCGATCACGGTGTCGCTCCGGCAACCCACGACCTGAGTCGGTCGCGGGGGGCGCGTCCTGCGACGATGAGGTCGTGACGACGGATGATCCTCCGACCGGGCCGCTGAGCGGGATCCGGGTGGTGGAGATGGCCACGGTCGTGGCTGGGCCCGGGATCGGTCGGTACTTCGCGGACTACGGCGCCGACGTGATCAAGATCGAGCCCCCGGGGGGCGATTCGACGCGCCGGATGGGCTGGGCGGATCCCGGCGACGACTCGTTCTTCTGGAAGCTCATCGCCCGCAACAAGCGGACGGTCACGATCGACCTGCGCGATCCCGACGGACTCCGACGGGCGACCGACCTGATCTCGGGGGCCGACCTCCTCGTGGAGAACATGCGTCCCGGCAAGCTGGAGGCACTCGGCCTCGCCCCCGACACGTTGCGGACCTCGAACCCCCGGCTCGTCGTCGTGCGCGTCTCCGGGTTCGGGCAGACCGGTCCGTATGCCGCCAAACCGGGCTTCGCCACCCTCGCCGAGGCCCTGAGCGGCCTGTCGGCGATCACCGGCGAAGCCGACGGCCCCCCGCTGCTGCCGCCGATCGCGATCACCGACGAGCTGACCGCCGTCGTCGGTGCGTTCGCGTCGATGGTCGCGCTTCGCCACGCCGGTCGGACCGGTGAGGGGCAGGACGTCGACGTCAACCTGCTCGAGTCGATGTTCCAGATGATGGGTCCGCTCGTGTCGGCGTACGCCCACCAGGGCTACCTGCAGCCGCGGCTCGGATCGGGCATCCCGTACTCGGTGCCGCGCGGCACGTACCGGTGTCGCGACGGGCGGTGGGTGGCGATCTCCTCGTCGGCCGACTCGGTGGCCCGGCGCGTCCTCGGTCTGCTCGGACACGCGGATGACGACCGGTTCGCGACGTTCGGTGATCGCCTGCGCAACCGCGACGAACTGGAGTCGCTCATGGTGTCGTGGGTGGGCGAGCGCGACTACGACGTGGTCGTCGCGGAGTTCGAGCGGGTCGATGCCGCGATCGCCCCGGTCCTCGAGATGAGCGACATCTTCGCCGACCCGCACTTCGAGGCACGCGACTCGATCGTCGACGTCGACGGCGTCTCGATGCAGGGCCTCGTCGCGAGGTTCTCGAAGACGCCCGGTGCCGTCCGGCACGCCGGCCCCGCCCAGTCGACCGCCCCGGTCGACTGGCTCGACCGCGACCGAACGGAGCACCCGTGAGGAGGTGAGGCGGTAGCGGGACGTCGGGCCCCGTCCTCCCTGTTCGGCCGGCAAGGTCGGCGGATGGTGCAAGACTCGGGGCGATGGACCACGACTTCTGGCTCGAGCGTTGGAACGAGGGCACGACCCCGTGGCACCTCGACCGCCCCAATCCCGCGCTGGTCGGGACATGGGACGACGTCGGTGCACCGCCGGACGCGACCGTGTTCGTGCCGCTCTGCGGTAGGTCGGTCGACATGGCGTGGTTGGCCGGCCGCGGGCACCGGGTCGTCGGCAGCGAGCTGAGCGAGGTCGGTGTGCGCAGCTTCTTCGGCGACGTCGGGCTGGCGCCGGCGACGACGTCCGTCGGACCGCTCACGCGCTTCGAGGGCGGTCCGTTCGAGCTCTGGTGCGGCGATCTGTTCGACCTTCCCGACGCTGTGCTCGCCGATGTCGGGGTGGTCTACGACCGGGCCGGCCTCGTCGCGCTCCCGCCGACGACGCGAGCCCGCTACGCAGCGCTGATGGGGGAGCGGTTGCCCGTCGACGCGGCGGTGCTGCTCGTCACCGTCGTCTACGACGGCGAGGAGATGACGGGTCCGCCCTTCTCGGTCGATGCCGGCGAGATCCGAGCGCTGTACGGCGACGCGTTCGAGCTCGAGGTCGCCGCTGACGACGATGCGCTCGAGCGCAGCCCCGATCTCGCGGCGCGCGGCATCACCGAGCTCCGGGAGCTGGTGACGATCCTCCGTCGGGCGGGCTGACGCACCGGGTCGAGCACGGCTCGGCGGCGCGCTCGCGACACCCGATGTCGCCGACACCGCCGGATCACGCGGCATCGAGGCGATACTTGCCGTGGAGAGACCGGGACATGGCTGAGGTGAGCAAGATGCGTCGGGCGCGGCTGGTCGTCGCGTACCGCGGGACCGACTTCCGTGGGTTCGCGGCCAACGACGGTGTTCGCACGGTGATGGGGGAGATCACCGTCGCGATCGAACGGATCGTCCGCCGCCGGGTCGAGCTGGTGGGCGCCGGCCGCACCGACGCGGGCGTGCACGGGTGGGGGCAGGTCGTGTCGGGCGATCTGCCGGCCGAGGTCGACCTCGACGATCTCGCGCGGCGAGTCAGCCAGATCTGCGCACCGGACATCGCCGTTCGATCGGCCGAGTGGACCGACGACGACTTCGACGCCCGCTTCTCGGCGACCTCGCGTCGCTACCGCTACCACGTCTGGAACGACCCCGCGCCCCACCCGCTGCTCGCCGAGTACGTCTGGCACGTGGTCCGCCCGCTCGATCTCGACGCGATGGAGCACGCCGCCCACCATCTCGTCGGTGAGCACGACTTCACCTCGTTCTGCCGGCAACCGAAGCTGCGCAACGACATGGTCCCCCCGAGCATGGTCCGGATCGTCCACCGTGCGTCGTGGCGGCGCGTCGGCGGGTCGCTCCTGCGCTTCGAAGTGGCTGCGAGCGCGTTCTGCCACCAGATGGTGCGCTCGCTGGTCGGGACGACGGTCGACGTCGGGCTCGGCCGGCTCCGGTCCGGCACGATCCCCGATGTGATCGCGGCCCGCGACCGCGCGGCGGCCGGACGGGTCGCGCCGCCGAGGGGATTGGTGCTCTGGGAGGTCGGCTACGACGGTCGGCGCTGGGACGCCGGCGCCGCTCGCTGACGGGCGTGCCGGGCGGTCGGCACGTTGTCGCAGCTCCGTGCGGACCCGTATCATTACCCGGTTCCCCGAGCGGTCACGTGTCCCGCGCCGCCCCGGTGACGACCGAGTCGAGAGAGTCGAGAGATGAAGACCTACAGCCCGAAAGCCAGTGAGATCCAGCGCGAGTGGCATGTCGTCGACGCCGACGGCCTGGTCCTCGGTCGCCTGGCCACCGAGGTCGCGAGCATCCTGCGCGGCAAGCACAAGCCGATCTTCGCGCCGCACATCGACTGTGGCGACCACGTCATCATCGTCAACGCCGACAAGGTGGTGCTCACCAGCGGCAAGGCGACCGACAAGCGGATCTACCGCCACTCGGGCTACCCCGGTGGCATCCGCTCCGAGTCGTACGCCGACCTGATGCAGCGACGCCCGGCCGAGGCCGTCCGGCGCACGGTGAAGGGCATGCTCCCGCGCGGACCGCTCGGCCGCCAGCAGATCAACAAGCTGAAGGTCTACGCCGGCCCCGACCACCCCCACGCCGCCCAGACGCCCAAGCCGCTCGAGATCAAGCGCTGACCGCGCCCGAACAGAACGAAGAGACATGTCAGCACCGCTCACCCAGACCACCGGCCGCCGCAAGGAAGCCGTCGCTCGCGCCCGGCTCCGTCCGGGTACCGGCAAGGTGACCATCAACGGCCGTCCCTTCGAGGTCTACTTCCCGATCGACGCCCAGCGCATGGTCGTGTCCGAGCCGCTGCGCGTCGCCGAGGCCGCAGACGCCTACGACGTCGAGGCGTCGATCCACGGCGGCGGGGTCACCGGTCAGGCCGGTGCGCTCCGCATGGCGATCGCGCGATCGCTCGCCGACGTCGTCCCGGAGAGCCGGACGGCGCTCAAGACCGCCGGACTCCTCACCCGCGATCCTCGCAAGAAGGAGAGCAAGAAGTACGGCCTGAAGAAGGCCCGCAAGGCGCCGCAGTTCACCAAGCGCTGATCGCGCTCGATCGGCGGGTGTGATGCGTTTCGGCACCGACGGCGTACGCGGTCGGGCCAACACCGAGCTGACCGCCGACTTCGCGCTCGACCTCGGGCGTGCCAGCGCCGAGGTCCTCGGTGCGTCCCTCGCCGTCGTCGGCGGGGACAGCCGTCGCTCCACGCCCATGCTCGAGGCAGCCTTCGTCGCCGGCCTCGCGGCGTCGGGGGTGGAGGTGCAACGCCTCGGGGTCACGCCCACGCCCGCGGTGGCGTTCGCGGCCGCCCGGTCGGGAGCCATGGGGGCGGTCATCTCGGCCTCGCACAACCCCCATCACGACAACGGCATCAAGCTCTTCGCGCCCGGCGGCGTGAAGCTCCCCGACGCCGTGGAGGCCGACATCGAGGCCACGCTCGGCCGGCTCGGGCCGCCGACGGCGGAGCCGGGCGAGATCCACGGTCGGGGCGCATCGGCCGACGCATACGTCGACCATCTGCTCGCCGCCCTCGAGGGACGGCGGCTCGACGGGCTCGGCCTCGTCGTCGACGCCGCCAACGGAGCCGCCTCCTACCTCGCCGCCGATGTCTTCGGCCGCACCGGCGCGCGGGTCGCGGTGATCAACGACGAGCCGGACGGCACCAACATCAACGAGCGCTGCGGGGCCACCGACCCCGAGGCGCTCGCCGCAGCCGTGCGTCGGGAGCGAGCCGATGTCGGGATCGCGCTCGACGGCGACGCCGACCGGCTGATCGCGGTCGACGAGCGGGGCGCCGTCGTCGACGGCGACCACATCATGGCGATGTGTGCGATCGACATGCACGACCGCGGCCGGCTGCACGGCGACACCGTCGTCGTGACCGTGATGACCAACCTCGGGTTCCGCCTCGCGATGCAGGATCACGGGATCGAGGTGATCGACACCGCGGTGGGTGACCGCTACGTCCTCGAAGCGCTCGTCGCGGGCGGGCACTCGCTCGGTGGCGAGCAGTCGGGTCACGTGATCTTTCCCGAGCAGGCCACGACCGGCGACGGGATGCTGACCGGACTCGTCCTGCTCGACATCGTCCGGCGCAGCGGCCGTCCGCTCTCGGGGCTTGCAGCGGCCGCGATGACCCAGCTCCCCCAGGTGCTCGTGAACGTGCCGGTCGCGCAACGCCGTCCGAACGTCGCCGACGAGCTGCACGCCGAGATCGCCGCCGCGGAAGCCGACCTCGGCGACCACGGTCGGATCCTCGTCCGACCGAGCGGCACCGAACCCCTCGTGCGCGTGATGGTCGAGGCGCCGACCGCGGAACGGGCGCGCGAGGTCGCCGACCGGATCGCCGCCGCCGTCCTGACGGGCTGACCGCGCCCGCGAGGTGTCGTCGCCTGGCCTCGGCTTCGCCGGTGCCGTCGATAGCCTGACCGGCCATGTGTGGCATCGTCGGCATCCACGGCCGTCCATCGACCCGTCCGGTCCCCGAGGAGTCGGCCGTCCTCACCGCGATCGACGACGCCTTCGACCTCGTCGACGACCCGGCCGCGGCGGCTGCGCGGCTCGGGGAGGTGAACCGACTGCTGCGGGGTGCCCCGGGCGCGCTCGCGCTGATCGACCATCTCGGCTTCGTCGCCTCGATCGTCGCCCGCCTGGATCGGTTCGACGCCGCGGTCGACGCCTTCGATGCCGAGATCGAGACACCGGGGCTGCCGGTCGAGGAGGTCGAGCGGCGAGCCGCAGCCTCGATCGCCCTGCGCGACGTGCTGTGGGCGATCCGCCACGACCGGCTCCGGACCGCCGACGCGGTGGCCGATCTGGCCGGCCGGGGAGCCGGCGACGCGGCCGTGGCCGGATACCTCGCCATCCAGCAGGCGTTGTCGGCGATCGACCGGTTGGAGGTCCGCGGCCGGGATTCCGCCGGCATCAACGTGTTCGTCCATCGACACGCCCTCGATCCGACCGATCCGGCGGTCGCGGCCGCGCTGCGGGAGCGGGGTGGCGACCCGACGTACCAGTCGGGTGCCGTCGTGATCGACGGCGAGGTCGCATCGTTCGTGTACAAGGCCGCGGCCGAGATCGGTGAGCTCGGCGACAACACCCGACAACTCCGCAAGGAGGTGCGCGCCGACGATCTCCTGCGCCGGGCCCTCACGACCGACGCCGCCAGGGTCACCGTCCTCGGTCACACCCGGTGGGCGAGCGTCGGCATCATCTCCGAGCCCAACACGCACCCGCTCAACAGCGACGAGCTCGAGTCGTCGCCGGTCGGTCCGCAGCCGCCGTACGTCGTCGCCGCACTGAACGGCGACGTCGACAACCACGCCGACCTCCGTGCCGCCCACGAGCTGCGGATCCATCCCCACGTGACGACCGACGCCAAGGTGATCCCGACCCTCGTCGCCCGCCATGCCGCGGGCGGGGCCGGGCTCGTAGAATCCTTCCGTCGGACGGTCTGCGCGTTCGAGGGCTCGGTCGCGATCGGCGCGATGAGCGCGTCGGACCCCGACCGGCTGCTGCTGGCGCTCAGCGGGAGCGGCCAGGGCCTGTACGTCGGGCTGGCCGACGACCGGTTCGTGGTCGCGAGCGAGCCGTACGGCGTCGTCGAGGAGACCGATCGGTACCTCAAGCTCGACGGCGAGCACGGTGGGGAGATCGTCGTCCTCGACGCCTCCGGCGCCGGGTCGGTCGAGGGCATCGCGCGGATCGGCTACGACGGTACGCCGTCACCGGTCGGCGACGACGAGATCGCCGTCGCCGAGGTCACGACGCGCGACATCGACCGCGGCGCCGCACCCCACTTCCTGCTCAAGGAGATCCACGAGGCACCGAGCAGCTTCCGCAAGACCCTCCGGTCGAAGATCGTCGAGCGCGACGGCCTCCTGCGGGCCGAGGTCGGCGAGCGGGCCCTGCCGCCGCACGTCGCGGCCCGCCTCGCAGACGGCTCGATCACCCGCGTTCGCGTGATCGGCCAGGGGACGGCCGCGGTCGCCGGGCAGAGCGCGGCGGCGATCCTCGACCAGCTGTGCGCCGGTGCGCTCGACGTCGATCCGATCACGGCGACCGAGCTGTCGGGCTTCCACCTGCGTCTCGACATGAGCGACACGCTCGCGATCGCGGTCAGCCAGAGCGGGACCACCACCGACACGAACCGCACCGTCGACCTGCTCCGAGCCCGGGGCGCGGCGGTGCTCGGCATCGTCAACCGGCGGGCGAGCGATCTCGTCGACAAGGCCGACGGGATCCTCTTCACCTCCGACGGTCGGGACGTCGAGATGAGCGTCGCATCCACCAAGGCGTTCTACGCCCAGGTCGCGGCGGGTGCCCTGCTCGCGTGTGCGGTGGCCGAAGCGGCGGGTGTCGGCTCGGCGCAGCGCCGCCACGAGTTGCTCGACGCACTCGGGAGCATCCCGGAGGCGATGCAGACGGTCATCGGGCGGCGCGACGAGATCGCCGCAGCGGCACGTCACCTGGCGCCGTCGAAGCGGTACTGGGCCGTGGTCGGCAACGGTTCGAACAAGGTCGCCGCCGAGGAGGTCAGGATCAAGCTCAGCGAGCTGTGCTACAAGTCGATCGCCGCCGACGTCACCGCGGTCAAGAAGCACATCGACCTGTCGAGTGAGCCGTTGATCCTCGTGTGTGCGGCCGGCCTGAGCGGATCGACGGCCGACGACGTCGCCAAGGAGACGGCGATCTTCCGCGCCCACAAGGCGACGCCGATCGTCATCGCCGACGAGGGCGAGGTCCGGTACAGCGCGGCCGCGACGATCAGCGTGCCGCCGGTCGACCCGATGCTGGGGTTCGTCCTCTCTGCGATGGCGGGGCACCTCTTCGGCTACGAGGCCGCGCTCGCCATCGACGCGTCGGCGCGCCCGCTGCGCGAGAGCAGGGAGCTGATCGAGCGTTGCGTCACCGAGGCCGACAGCGCTGACGCGGTCATCGACGCCATCCGCGCCGACGTCGGCCCGATGATCCGCCGGTTCGAGGACGGGCTGCGCGATCGCGTCTACGACGGCCATCTCGAGGCGAGCACCGCCGTCGGGCTCACGTCGATCATGCGCGACCTCACCTCGCCCAAGCCCGTCGAGGCCTACGCGGCATCGACCGGCAAGGTCGGCACGCCCGGCGGTCTCGTCGACGACGTCGTCGCAGCGCTGACGCGAGGCATCGACGAGCTGACCCGACCGATCGACGCGATCAAGCACCAGGCCAAGACCGTCACCGTCGGGATCTCGCGGAGCGACGAGGATGTCGTCGACCGGATGCTCGTGCAGGAGACGTTCGCGGCAGGCGCCGGTCGCGACGTGCTCAGCTATCGCACGCTGAAGGTGCTCGCCGGGCTGAGCCCCGCCGTGCAGTCGGTCACCGGCTACACGCGGTACCGCATCGAAGGTGACTCGATCGACATCGTCGACCGCGGCGGGATCTCGCGCGATCTCCGCAGTCGGGTCGACACCGACCACCGGTTGGTCGGCACCAAGCGCCGCGTCGCATCCGAGCGCGACGTGCTCGTCGCGCGTGGACGTCGCGACGGCCGGACGGTCATCTTCGTGCCCGAGGTCAAGTCCCATGAGTGCACCGGGATCACGTTGCTCCACGTGCTGCTCCACGACCGGCTGCCGGTCGACGACATGCGCACCGCGCTCCAGGCCTACGACAGCCGCTACGAACGCCTGGTCGACTGGGTGAGCGAGACCGAGGGCGACTTCGACGAGTCCCGACTCGCCGAGCTCCCCGTCGACGTCGCGCTGATCGCCCCGATCTCCGAGACGGCCGACCTCTGGCGGTCGTGACGGTGGTCCCGCGGTGATCGGCGTCGGGGTCGACGTCGTCGACATCGACCGTTTCCGGCGGTCCCTCGAGCGCACGCCCTCGATGCGACAGCGGTTGTTCACCGACGTCGAGCTCGCCTACGTGGCTCGTCACGCCGACCCGGCGCCTTCGCTCGCCGCACGGTTCGCCGCCCGCGAGGCCGTGATGAAGTCGCTCGGGCTGGGCCTCGGTGCGTTCGGCTTCCACGACGTCTGGGTCGAGCGGGCCGAATCCGGCGCGCCGTCCCTCGTCGTCACCGGGCGGGCCGCCCAGCTCGCCGACGCGGCCGGCGTCGCCCGTTGGCACCTCAGCCTCACCCATTCCGATCTGGTCGCCGTGGCATACGTGGTCGCCGAGTAGCCGGTCGACGAACCCCGCCGCGCCGTCGCCTGGAACGGCGAGCGAGCAGCTACGGGTCGTAGTGTTGGCCCCGTGATCCCGATCGTGACACCGGCGCGGATGCGGGAGATCGACGCCCACGCCCCCGTCCCGGTCGACGTCCTGATCGGGCGCGCCGGTGCCGCGGTCGCCCGAGTCGCGCTCGAGATGCTCGGTGGCGCCTACGGCCGGCGTGTCCACGTGCTCGCGGGGCCGGGCAACAACGGCGCCGACGGCCGCGTGGCCGCCGACCGGTTGCGCGAGCGGGGGGTGGCGGTCACCGTGCACGACGCGCTCGATCCACCGACCGGGCTCCCGCCCTGCGATCTGGTGATCGACGCCGCGTTCGGCACCGGGTTCCGCGATCGCTGGGCGCCGCCCGAGGTCGGGGATGCAGCCGTCCTGGCGGTCGACGTCCCGACGGGTCTCGACGCCGGACGCGGCACCGCCATCCGGGGAACGATCGCGGCCGACCGGACCGTGACGTTCGGCGCCGCGAAGCCCGGTCACCTCTTCGGCGACGGACCTCGCGTCGTCGGACGTCTCGACATCGTCGACATCGGGCTCGGGGTCGACCCTCCGACGGTCGCGAGCGATGCCGGGATCGTCGAGCGCGGCGACGTCGCGGCGTGGCTGCCGACACGTGGGCGCGACGCGCACAAGTGGACGACCGCGGTGCGGATCGTCGCAGGCAGCAGCGGCATGACCGGCGCCGCCTGGCTCGCCGCCGCGGGCGCACAGCGAGCCGGGGCGGGCATCGTGGTCGCGTCGTGCCCGGGGATCGACGCCGCCCTCCCGATCGAGGTCGTCGGCCGGGTCATCCCGCCGTTCGACTGGACCGACGACCTGATGGTCGATCTCCACCGGTTCTCGTCGCTCGTGATCGGTCCGGGGCTGGGCCGTGCCGAGTACGCGATCCCCTCGATCGTCGCCGCGATCGAGTCGTCCACCGTTCCGACCGTGATCGACGGGGACGGGCTGTTCGCCATGTCGTGGAACGAGCACGGCGCACCGATCGACCTCCGCGACCGGGAGGTCGCGTTCGTCCTCACCCCCCATGACGGTGAGTACCTGCAGCTGCTCGGCGTCGCGCCCGACCCCGACCGCATCGTGGCCGCCCGCAGGTTGGTCGATGCGACCGGCGCCGTGGTGCTGCTCAAGGGGCCCAACACCGTGGTCGCCTCCCCGGACGGACCTGCGATGGTCGTCACCAACGGCGATCAACGCCTGGCCACCGCGGGCTCGGGTGATGTGCTCGCCGGCGTCCTCGCCGCACTGCTGGCCGCCGGGCTCGACCCCGCCCGCGCAGCGGCCGCGGCGGCGTGGCTCCACGCCGGGGCGGCGGACCGGGCGGGCGAGGGTCTCGTCGCCGGCGACCTGCCCACGCAGCTCCCCGCAGTCGTCTCCGACCTGATCGGGACGGCGGGGTGAGCTCGGCTGCGCCGCCGATCCGGCGGGCGACCGTCGCCGAGATCGACCTCGACGCGCTCGCGCACAACGTGTCGCTGCTGCGCGACCGAGCAGCTCCGGCCGAGCTCTGGGCCGTCGTCAAGGCCGACGGCTACGGGCACGGCGCGTCCTCGGTCGCCCGCGCGGCGCTCGGTGCCGGCGCCGCCGGGCTGTGCGTGGCGCTGGTGCAGGAAGGCCTCGAGCTCCGCGCTGCCGGGATCGACGCCCCGATCCTGCTGCTGTCGCAGCAACCGGCCGACCAGCTCGCCCAGGTCGTCGCGGCAGACCTCACGTCGACGGTCGACACGGTCGCCGGCATCGAGCAACTCGGTGCCGTCGCGCGTGCTGCGAACGCCGTGCACCCGGTTCATCTCAAGATCGACACCGGCATGCAGCGCGTCGGTGCCCAACCGGCTGTCGCCGTCGACCTCGCGCAGCGGATCGCGGGCTGCGACTCGCTCACGTTGGCAGCGGCGTACACGCACCTCGCCTGCGCCGACGAGCCGGGCCACCCGGCCACCGCGACCCAGCTCGCATGATTCGACGCCACGCTCGCCGACCTCGAATCCGCCGGGATCGCCGTGCCGCGCACGCATGCCGCGAACTCCGCCGCCACGCTGGCGGTGCCGGCTGCCCGCCGCGACCTCGTCCGGTGCGGCATCGCGATGTACGGCATCTCACCCGGAGCCGGCGTCGATCACCTCGCCGGCGACCTCCGTCCGGTGATGCGGCTCGCCAGTCGTGTGTCGCACGTCAAGCGTGTCGAAGCGGGATCCCATGTGTCCTACGGGTGGCGGCACCGGTTCGCGCGGGCCACCACCGTGGCCACGGTCCCCGCCGGCTACGCGGACGGCGTGCCGAGGCGTCTGGGCACGCTGCCCGACCGAGCGGGCGCCGAGGTGCTGATCGGAGGGCGACGGCGCCCGATCGTCGGCGTGGTGACGATGGACCAGTTCATGGTCGACGTCGGTGACCTGGACGTGGCGGTCGGCGACGAGGTCGTGCTGCTCGGGTCGGCCGGCGACGACGCGGTCACGGCGACCGAGTGGGCCGAGCGTCTCGGGACGATCGGTTACGAGATCGTCTGCGACGTGTCCGCGCGCGTGCCGCGCCGAGCGGTCGGTCGCACGGTCGGTCAGGTCGAACGAGCCGGTCGAACGGGGTCGGTGGACCCGTAACATCGAGTCGCCATGTTGCTGCGTGCGAGCACCCCCGAGGCGACGCGCCGGATCGCGGGCGCGATCGCCGGCGTGTGCCGCTCGGGCGACCTGCTCGTCCTCGCGGGCGACATGGGGGCCGGCAAGACCGTGTTCGCCCAGGGCTTCGGCGCCGCACTGGGCATCAGCGAGGTCATCACGTCGCCCACGTTCACCCTCGTGCACTCCTACCCCGTGCCGAACTCGCGGTTGACCCTCCACCACGCCGATCTGTACCGCCTCGACTCGACGGCCGACGTCGACGATCTCGCCCTCCACGAGCTGGCCGAGTTCGACGGGATGGTCCTGATCGAGTGGGGTGACATCCCCGGTGCCGACTGGGGCGACCATCTCGAGGTCAGGTTGGTCCCCGACGATCCGCCCGTCGACGGCGCCGAGACGCTCGACGACTTCGGACTGGGGGCGGCTCGGACGATCGAGCTGTCGGGCATCGGTCGCAGCTGGGCCGGACGGTGGGATCGTCTCGCGGCGGCGCTGGAGGAGCATCGATGCTGATCCTCGGGATCGAGACCGCGACCGAGCAGGTCGGCGTCGCGCTCGGCGGGCACGAGGGCGTGATCGCCCTGTTCGAGGTCGCCAGGGGCCGGCGCCACGCCGAGACGCTCACGCCCGCCATCGAGTTCGTCTGTCGACAGGCCGACATCGACCTGGCCGAGATCGGATGCATCGCCATCGACGTCGGCCCGGGGTTGTTCACCGGCATGCGGGTGGGCATCGCGGCCGCCAAGGCGCTCGCGCTCGGCCTGCGCCTGCCGATGATCCCGATCTCCTCGCTCGATCTGCTGGCGTTCGCGCATCGGCACAGCGACTCGGTCGTCGTCCCCGTCATCGACGCCC